>CAYJLM010000061.1:0-8783 GCA_964370875.1 uncultured Gammaproteobacteria bacterium
CACATATGTGCCCGCGGTAAGACTGTATGATCTGCCGGGCGATTCAATGCCGATTGCGGGACTTCCAGCAACATCAACACTCCCACCCATAGACCCGGAACTCTTTACATGGAGATTAAACGAGGACGCGGTTGCTGAGCCACCATCATTATTCACGACATGTTTAATAATATGAAGCGTTGCCGGCGGAGGTGTAGTACATGACGTCGGCACAGAGATTTGATCGTCATAACTTATTCCAACCGATCCATTTGCAAGTATGGCCCTTCCCGTCCAGAGAACATTGTTATGCATTGAAAGGCTCACGGTATCAAAAAGCGTTCCTGAAAATGTTGAGTTGGCACCGAGTGTCGACACAATCGCCTTATCGGCAAGCGTCCAAAAAACGTTGCAAGCGGATGCACCATTCTCCAATGTGACATGAGAATTTGTTGCTGTTGTAATCGAGCCGTTAAACCGAAAAATATATGTTCCGCTCCCGCTCAAAATAATCCCTGCCGCTCCAATAGACACGCCGTAGGCAGATGATGAACAATACACCCCCGGCGCATACACTCCTTGCGCGCCATGCGAAGTATCGGTGGAGAGATCAACTGCACCAGCCGGAAAAGTGTGCGTACACGCCTGACCGTTCAAACTGGCAAGCGCTGTATTTTGATCCGTCACCGCTTGGTTATAGGCACTGTCTGACACGTGCGTTGCGCCACTTACCGTATACGTTCCCGTCCCTGAAAATGCCGCATACCCAAGAGCCCCAGTAATGACCGTGCCGCTAAAGTTACGCGCGAAGGTCTTTGTGAGGATGCCAAATGAATCAGCGACTCCAAGACTTGGTGTCGTAGCAGCACTCGCGGAAGATGACCCTGCCAGACTGAACATAAACGGAAGGATAAATGCCCCCAGCAAAATCCTATAAAACACATTCATACTATTACAATTAAGCGAGTAAAATTTTTAAAAATAATCGCGCTCTTCTTTCATCCGACAGATATCGAAGGTAAGTGTATCACGCTTCTTACAATACTAAAAAGTCCTTCTTCCGCCAATAGGTAGATCGAGGACTTTTTTTGGTTCTTTATACGCGCGATACTACGAAAGCAACTTTAAAATTGCGTCGAGTTTTGCATTGATTTTTCTCAATTCGTCGCCTCCGGAACGATCCGAACTTCTCCCTTGATACGTTCCTGATTGCGGTCTACCCTCTCGCCTATCGCCAAACGCCGGTTTATCAAAACTTTCGCGCCTTGGTCTTTTTGAGCCGGTATCCCCCTCAGCCCCAAAACACTGCGTGCACAAAACCGGCTTTTTGCCGTTTGGTTTAAAGGGAACCTCGCATGGGTTGTCGCATTGGGCGCATGTCGCCCGATGCATCGTTACCCCCGACGGGGCGGATGAACCCACGGGCCTTCGTTCCCGAAAACTTCCTCCGCTTGGCTTTCTGCCCCCACGAGGTCCGCTCGGCTTCGTGTCTCGATATGAATTTCTCATACAGGTAATGGTTTATATGATAAACAGCAAGCATACCTTGTTACTTGAATAATAGCAAGGGTAACTCCGTGAATTCCAAGAAAACACTTCCTCAAATACTCAAAAATGAGTGACTAACCGGTAAGGCACGCTTCTTGATGGCGGGTATTTCATTACCCGTGAATGATCAGTAACAGCTGTCTATGCAGATCGGGAGATGCGGTCAAACAGGTGAAATTATTTTTTGCTTTCAAAATAGGATTGGTGTAGTCCATTGCCGTGCCAAAAAAATCCGTGTAGATGCCACCTGCTTCCTCAACAATTATGTGCTGGGCAACATTATCCCAAATTTTACTAGTCCGATTGCCGCCGGCCCCATAGTGCCCTCGTGCCACCATAGCAATATCAAAAACACTCCCACTGCTTCTTAGATTTCGTATCCCTAAAATTATTTCCGCCAGGAGCTTCGCTTCTTCTCTGGTGATCTCGGGGCTCTCTTGATGCCCGTCAATGCCATACGCCACTAACACATTTGATAACCGGGTCTCTTGGCTGACCTGAATCTTCTTGCCATTACAGTAGGCCCCCTTATTTTTCTCAGCCACATAAATTTCAGAAAAGCTGGGCAGAGCAAAACCGCCGGCAATAGGCGCGCCGTCTTTCAATAAACCCAATACAATGCCATACATCGGCGTTCCACTGGCAAAATTACTCGTTCCATCTATCGGATCGACCACCCACGTGTACTCAGAGTGGTTGTCTATAACACCAGCTTCCTCATCGATAATGCTATGGTGGGGGAATTCTTTTTTAATCCGCTCAATAATTATTCAGCCGATTTTCAAATCAGTCTCAGTAAGTACCTGGTTATTGTCCCCTTCTTTGACAACACTCGATACCTTTCCAAAACTTTCTTTTGCAATCAGCATTGTTTCCTGCAACACCTCGGTAATAAACCCACGACACTCCATAATAATCTCTCTATGACTAATTCAATAACTTTTCAATTACTTTTGCCACGCCGTCCTCTTCCACGCTTGGCGCAATTTCATCAGCAACCTTCTTGAGATCATCAGAGCCGTTTACCTTCGCCACGCGAATAAACGCAATGTCTCTTGGAACAATATACATCCTCCCCTCCTCGTCCAATGGTTCATCTGATTTCAATACATCCAAAGCCCGTTCTATCGGCATCCACTGAACTTGAAATCCATTATCTAATTCTTCCTGTGTGAAATTGGGTTTTCCTTTTTCGCCAATAACTTTTGCAGTATAACACGACGAGATCTGTTTCAGTTTAAATTTTTTTCTGTATTCTATAATCTGGCCAACTTCGTCGCATATCTCGATAGCGCATCCAAGCTCCTCCCGACATTCCCGTTTTAGCGCAGTAAAAGCATCTTCCCCTTCTTCCATCCCGCCTCCGGGCAATTTGTGATATGTTTGTTTTGATACGTTCAAAACGGCAATAACGTGGTCTTCATCATATACGATACCTCTCACCGCCGTCCGCACATCGAAGTGCGACGCCTCGTCATCGGTTACTCCTTCTGGGTTAAGTGTTGCAATTATCTTCATACTATATATTCCCTTATTCCATGTATCTCAATTCTCGAGGGACGTGATTGTTGCTTGCAATAGTGCGCTTTGGTCTTGTCGAATATAGACCTGCGTAAACAATGTTTTTATTGCCAGAAAAAGTCCTGACAAAAAAAACGTCTCCCCAAAAAGCAAAAGACTTTCTTCAAGAATAATGGAAAGCTGATATACCGGTAACGCGCCCATGACAAGCAGCTGTTTACCAATCGCTTCCATGCCGACCGTTCCAAAAAAACCAAAGATACCCACCAATGCGAAGATGCCGGCATGCCGATCAATACGCCAAAGCGAACGAACAATAAGGATCAAAACGCAACTCCCCAGTACGATAAAGGGAGCAAAATACAAAAGCCAGTTAAAAGACTCAAATGTTCCATGCAATCCCGTCCAACGATTCAGCACAAACCCGATGCGCTCATGGATCATCATCATGTCGTCCATGGCGAGATAGAAAAAAAGCGCGCTCGTGCTGGCCCAGAGCGCAGCATAGGGACGGGACGCGCGAAGTCGCGACACAAGAAATGTAATAAAACCACTCCCAAAACCGAGAGCGAGTAGCTGAAAGCCCGATATGACGGCCTTAAGACTGCCCTCCTTATCAAGATCAAAAAAACCAAGCGAATGCCTCCAAAAAATATGGGCGATGATAAGGAAAACAGTACACCCAATCAGACTCCAAAACAAAAATGTCGCGGGTAACGGTCGTTTCATATATGCTTCATCTTACCAGAAGAAAAGCATCACGCAAGAATCACCACACAATACGCGACATTTTTGTTTTGGATCCGGATGGGGGCACAGCAATTACGTATCCGAAAAATGTATTCTTCTTTTTTACGGACTCAAATTATTTCTTTTTAATCACTCCGATCACATGGTCTTTTACCCACGGAAAGCCGGCGGAAGTGCGAAAATAGTCGCTCGACAATACGGTAAAGCGACTGTCAGACAAGAGCCGCACATCTGTCGGTCGGTTACACTGGCACCCTCCGGAGATTGCGCGCCAAATTGGATTGATGAGGTGTTGGAGCAACCTTCGTGGCAGGGACTTTGACTTGATATGTTCAAGAAAGAAAAACGTTCCGCCGATTTTGAGCGCCTTGTGAATAGCGTCAAGAAATTGATCCCCATCTTTGACACTACAAAAAACAAGCGTTGCTACGACACCGTCAAAAGATGATGGTGCGAGCTGAACTTTTTCAAAAGGCCTTTCAATAAGCGTCGTGGTTTTTACGGTAATACCTTCCAGCTTTTTACGCAAATCATCCCTATCAATTACATCAGGCTCAATAAGCGTCAGATTGTTGACACTCCCATAATAAGGGAAGTTCGAGCCGTATCCAACACCGATCTCCACGACATCGCCGTCAATGCCAGTGAAATGCTTTTGCTTGAAATCGCTATACAGCGAATCCTCTTTTCTGCTTGAAGCGTAGATTAAGCTTCGATAGATCGCTTTCCTCAATCCGAATTTTTTTATTAAACGGACGAATTTGTACAAGGTGCTCATAGGTATTTTCATAATGTGCCGCGGGGACGATAAGCAGATGGCCCTCATTGCCAATTATTGATTTCGAACTGACAAATGCAAAAACGAGGTCGTCCCTATAGAAAATATCGCCTTGTTTTATCCATGTTTCATTATTTTCTATCCCCTTTGCCGCCAGACAGATAGGACAAACATAATTCCCTTCGGCATGGTTATACATAAGGCCAATGTATAAATAATTAACCTGCGCGATCAAGAAAAAAATCTGCCGCTTGTACCAGGGCGGAATAGCCATCTTCTGCAATATTGCCAATGCTAAGATACATAAGAGAGATGAAGTGCCTATTAACAAATTCGTCTTGTACGCTCGATTTACCCGTTATTTGCTCAAGCTTCCAAGTCTCTAATACATACATGGCAAGATTAATAATAACCGGCTTGTCCTTACTTTTATCAATGACTCCCCCGGCGATACGCTCAACCGTCCCCCTATAATCCTTCAGCATTGCCTGCAGTTGCTCAATGGCCTGCTCATGTCGCGTAATATCTTCCTCTCTCGTATTAAACTCTCTCCATGGCATAATTCTTTAGTTCCTACGGATTATTCTTTATTACGACTGCCAATCATCACCGAGGAAGAACTGCAAGCACGAGGATACACGCTAGCGCAATCACGCAGAGGAAGCCGAGCGTATATGCGAGAAGCGTGACGGATTCTTTTTTCTTTCCATCGATATACCACATGACCGGCAACCCGAATACGCACCACCCGGTAATGGCTGCCGAGATAACGAGAAGAAGTAGCATTACAATAGGAACAAGCACTGTCTCATCCCCTTCGTTCTTTCCAAATATGTATTTCGCGTTAGAAAGAAAGCTTGCTATCAAAACAATATAGGCAACCGTCATTGCCGCGTTGACGCTGGCTCTTTTGATGATTATTCCCGTCATACTATTTTTTATGACTGTGTCATCTTTTCTTTCATCTCCGCCGACATTTCATGCAATCCCATTATATTGTTTTCAGTATCTCGAAATGCGGCGATCCATCCCATACCGGGTGCGATCTCTGTTTTTGGAAATGCAATAGTTCCGCCCTGTGCTGTAATCTTTGCAAGCATCGCATCGATTGAATCAACGCTGATATAGTTCATAAATGGCTGACTGGGATCTTTTCGCTTCATCAGCCCGCCATTGATTGCTCCGGGTTTTGTGGGCATGTGCTTTTCATCAACATCTGTTGTCGTTACGCCGTAGTACGCCTCACTATTTCCAGGCATGTCAAACTTGTTTATCGCCCAGCCAAAGGATCCCGTGTAGAACGCAATCGCGCGCTCAATATCGTCGGCCGGAATCTCAAAGTGTACCATTGGATTACTCATACTGTTCTTCGGTTATGATTATGTTTATAAGCAGAAACGTTTTCATCTCTGCTAATTAAAGATTGAAGGATAGCTTCAGTATATACGATCTTTGCCAAAAGCAAAATACCTCCCTGCGGTGGTGCCCTTCTCGAACCAATAGGTTCTCGCGTCGTTTCAAAAACTCCGGGGGTGGGATTCGAAACGGTTTTGGGAGAAAATCGAATCGTTCTGTAATGATAAGGAAAATCGCTATTTTCTTGATAGTATAAAGGAAGTCAGTGATTCTCACTAACTATCAGGAAGTATAGCACATACTCACTTTTTGTCACCTCGTGGGCAACAGGTGGTCAACAGACCACAAAAACACTGGGCGAGGTGACGAGAGTGGTTATTGAAAACTCCGAAACTGGAAACCCAATCCGAAAAAAGAAGTAATGCTTTTATAAAGTACCTGTTATAACCCATAGTCATTGTGAGATGACAAACTTCCTTGGCGCTCATTAAACATTGCCTCTCTTTTTTCTGCATCAATTTGCAGAAAAAAAATATTTTTCATAGCTTCAATATCATCATTGAAAAAAGCCCTATGAAATAAGGCTCTTTTCTCTAGCTCTCTATCGTAAACAACCTGAGAACCTGTTTAGTAAGCAGTACGTGCACACTACAGATTTTCACTCTTAATCAGTCTAGGTAGTTGCCTAGGAGAATAACCACAAATTCTGACACCGCGCCATAAATAAGCAACTTCAATCCAAGCTCACGAAAAAAAGAGATTGTCCATACAGGCGATGAAGTTTCCATAAAGGCAATTGCAGCTACTATGCAAAAAACTAGGATTAATACCTGTTTCCCAGTAAATTTTTTCATACTTAAAGGTTAATTTTAGAAAAAACCCAGCACATACACCCCACTTAGTTTTGGAACCTGTGAATTTTTACACCCGCCAGAGTATCAGCCTTAAAAGTGGTTGCACTATTTTAGTTAGATACTGGTTAAATTCCTGCCATCCCGGTTCCAATGGGACAAATTAAGAATAGCAACATGATTTTTTTGTGAAATGGATAACACTAATTATTTAACAACTCTTTCGTATCTTTATACCGCGCATAGAGTGCTCCCCAATCATCACCATTCCCCCTATAAATTTCTATCCATTCGCATGGCAGTGTTGGCTCGGTGTTTGGATATTCGACAAGACACAGATCTTTCCAGTATTGCTTACCATCCTTCTCTCCAATTGGAGTTAATCCCCTCTTCTCCCATTGTTTAATAATCTGCTCATTGTCTATGGCGTTCATAGAACACTCCCTGTATAAAAATTCATCGTAAAAATCCACTTGCTCGTTTGATTTCTTTGAAAGTAATTCATCTAGCTCAACCGTGGTTAAAACTTTTCTCAAATTCTTTATGGGAATAATTATGCTATAAAACATTAATTGTATGGCCATAATTTTACAGTTAAAATAATGCCGCTTCACTACCACCACATTGGATGATTTCGGTCTTCAGGATGTTTGCTTGTTCGGGAGAAATAAGTATGTCGAGATATTTATAATAATAGTTGCTTAACGCAAAGCGCGCATTACTTGATGGTGCGGGCTGGATCCTTTGTGGATCATTATCATTTAATAAATCGGCCTCAATTAAGCGAGGATAGCTTGCAATAAAATCACGAACGTCCTTTTGAATAAATTGCTCGTGAGTCAGTCCATCCTCATTCACTCCCTCAAATTTATCGTAAACTTTGAATCTTATCATTGCTGTTCTGTTTTTGACGAAGAGATAGAGGATTTAAGTGTGAATACCCCTTTGCCAAAAACTTCTTATTATCTATATTCATTTAAAATATCGTGCGCTTCTTTTTCAGAATTAAATTGTTCTCCTCTGTTTGTAATTTGCAAAAATGGTAAGCCTTTATTAAAATCTATCTCCTTGTTTGTTAGAACATCAATTAGATAATAAGTTTCATAAGAAGTGTTCCAATCGCCAGTGTTTGGGTCGGCGTTTGCACTACGCTTTGATAATGTTTTACGAGATTCCAGATAAACGCAAGAATTGATTTTTTGACTATAGAATATTTCTTTAAATTCGTTACTTTCTACGTACAAATTATAACTAGGTTCTCCACCTGAATTATTATCATTACGGACTTCAGGTTTTTGTTTAGCGTTAAATTGGTTAATTTTTATAATAATTTCATCTTTATATTTCTCGCATTCAACCTTTTTTGCAAAGACGTCCTCGTTATTCTTTTGGCCTTCACTGTTTTTTGATTCGGGAATGAATACAACATAGTAGTAACCAATAGATATGGCCACTATTAAAATTGATGACATCATTCCGACTTTAAACCAGTTATCTTTCAGCCAGGTCATAGAAATAATTATTGAACAGTCTTCATATCCATTTTAATGCATCTAACTTAACAATCCAACCTATTTTTACAGAGAATGGACTTTATTGATTTTAGATCTTTAATCTGCTCCTCTTGCTGTTCCTGAATTGCATCAAGTGTGCGCTGTCTTTCACGTTGGACAGCTCGAGCTTCACGTTCGCTGCGGCTACGAAGGTCACTTGGCTTAGCCGCTTTAGCGTGTTTCATAATCTCTGGTGTAATATTCCCACATCGCATATTCCAGAGGTCCTCCACCGTAAAAATAGTAATTGGACTGTAATAAGCATCAAGCATCACCTCTGAAAACTCTCGGCTTTCTTTTTGACGCTGGTATGCCCGCTTCTGCTGCTCACCTATAAGATCAAGAGCACTTGTTGCTCTTAGAGCGAGGTCTTGTGCACGTTCTAACTCGCTCATGTTACTGAAATCTGTCTGTGTAAGTGGTGAACTAGAGCTATCATCTATTGAT
>CAYJLM010000062.1:0-8745 GCA_964370875.1 uncultured Gammaproteobacteria bacterium
CTGCAGTACCCCTGCCAGAATCGCGACCTTTCCGATCCGCATGAATTTCCGGACATCAAGCTCTATGCCGACTAAAAACAAAAGAAACGCGATGCCGAATGTCGCGAGCGTTTCCAGTAGGTGTTCCGATCTGATGACGTTAAAGACAGACGGGCCGAGCAAGACACCTGCGAGAATGTACGCGGGGATAATTGGTTGCCGCAAAAATTTGGCAATTGTTGCAGTAACGGCGGCAACAATGAGAATCAAACTGATTTCAAAAAAAATCGTCTCCATAACGCCTCTGGTCTTTTGTTCATTTTAAGTAAAACATACACCCAGTATACCATCCTTTGCATCGTTTGGCACATGTGATGTTCGCACATCAAATAACCCGCCCCCAAGATTACGGTTGACATGCCCTGAAAGCCGCATCATAGTCATCAACGCGACCAAATCAACATTCTAAGGCGCAACGGCAACATACTGCTTTTTCAATGTGAGTATTGGGTCCCCCTTTTGCTGATAGATCTTTTGTTTTGAAAAATATAGCAATGTTTTCATATTCTGAACACTCGACGCATTGCTTTCATCGCCAAGCGTTATCGCCACCAATGGCCCCGCATCGGTTGTAATGGCAACAACCAAACAATAACCGGCTTCATGAAGATAGCCCGTCTTTGAACCCGTAAAATTCAGCGGTTCCGATACCAGGAGTCGGTCGGTGTTTCTAACAACATGCGCTTTTTTTGTGTTAATTGTAGAGAAAGAATAGCGTTCCATCGTACTTGCTTTTTGAATCATTGGATGCCCAAATGCCTCGCTCGCCAAAAACGCGAAATCACGTGCTGCCGCGACATTTTTCGGAGACAATCCCGTCGGATCGTCGAAAAAGACGGACGCATGCCCGCGCTGTGAAGCAAATGCATTCATTCTCCTCAAGAATTCATCTCGAGACAGTCCGCTGACGCGCACCAGCGACTCAATGGCATTATTTGCCGATCCCACGAGCGCGGAATAGATCAAATCTTCGATAGTCATCGTTTCACCGTCTTTGACATTGAGTTTCGCCGCCTCCCATGGATGATCAACATACTGATGATTCAGTTTTTCATCTTGAATGCTATATGACACGACCGTGGATAATGTTGGACGCGTGTCAAGAAATACGCGAACAGCAATGATTTTCGAGAGACTCGCGATCGGCAAGGGCTGGTCGGCATTCTTTTCATAGAGTACATTTCCGCTTGCCGCGTCAAACGCGAATGCCGCTTTCGATCCGATAACGGGCCGTGATCCGATTCCCTTCGTATCTATACCTGCCATCAAACCATTGGCTGTCGCTATGCGCATCGGCTCAATTTTTATCGGTATAACCCCGCCCCCCAAAGGCGCGAGAGCTGCGTAGGCATGTTTTTCCAGATCAACAACGCGACCGGGAAATCTGGATCGATCCGGACCGTAGTCATTGATCGTCACATCGACAAACGCTCCGTTTTCAAGATTATGGACGCGTATCAGTGATCCTTTCGGAAAATCGGGTGAAGCGGCATACATGCCCGGCTTATGAGCATACCAGCTGGCATCTCCCGAGCCAAGCGCATCAGGATAGGCAAACACGGCAATGCGCGCGTACGGCAAGTGAATCAGTGAACGAACGAAGTTCTCGCTCGGAAAATCTTGAGTCGGCAAAGGCCGCCATGCGTCATATGTCTTATCATAGAAAAAAACCTGCTTAAAACGATTCGTCTTAACGGATGTCTGAAATTGAACATAGAAGGGATGCGCGTCCCGATAGGCGCTCTTATTCATAAATTCAAATTGAAAAACAGGACTGATCCGTTCAAGCCGCCACGGCATGTCCATCGTTGGTATCTCCTCAATAAGAACAGGTGAGCTCTCGGAGAGAATACCGGGAACAAGTGATAATTTTAGAGAGTCATCCGGTGTGGAAACCGTATACCCTTTCGCAATTGTCACCTCATCGAGACGAATAAAAAAAGGCGCCCGTGCATTCGACGGCAGAACATCATCTTCTTGGGCATGCACCGAAAGAGGAAGCGCAAAAAAAATGGTGAGGATCGTTGCGAGCAGTATTCTTTCAAGCATAGAAAATATCAACCTGTTGCGACTAGAGTTTGCCGCGCATGTTAATGATTATAAACTAGCGCCTTTACCTCATCTCTTTGGCGCATTCGGACAATGCCTGGCACAATCAAAGACATCTCTCCCTTGATCCTTCTTGACGCAACCATACGAGCAAGAACAGTTTGAAAATTCTTTTACGGTTTCTGCGGGGCAGGATATATAACCAAGTTGCCGACGAGTAAAGAATACACCAATCAATACTATCGCCAATACCAATAAGACAGCGACTCCGGATAAATATGCATGAAAAGATAGATTCATATCTTAATCTCCATCAGCGATCCCCGAACGTAAACCCGTAGGAATTCTGTTATTCTGCTGACTCAAAACATAGTCAAGCTCCAATCAATTCCAGGAATGATGATAGCAAAACAGGGTTATCGGACTCACAAATATGTCCCCCCATCGGCAAGACAACCACTCGCGCCCCAATCTCATCAAACTTCTTCTTATTTTCTTCAAATGCGCCGTAGGGGTCATTGTCCGAGATAACAGCTATTGAATTTGGCAGTACTGATTTTACCTTTTCAATATTCAACGACGTTTCAATCCACGGCCTTGCAAGTTCTTTATCCTCAGTGCTCTTCAAATTTTCCAGATTAAACCATCCGGCAACAAACAGCACACCACCAATAGGAGCATCTAGTGTTTCCAAATACCTTAAAATTGTTTGACAGCCAATGCTATGGCCAATAAGAAACGTATCCTTGTCGGGAGTACCGACAACCTCAGCTAAATAGGGTACCCATTTTTCTATCACTGGATTGTCCGTATCTGGCATAGCAGGAGCAACAACAACTAGCCCCCTTCTCTCAAGCTCAGCTTTTAGCCAAGGTATCCAATCTGAGCTAGGATCACTCGACCACCTATGAACAATAATTACTCGTTTCATATTTAATGCATTCTGTTTACAATACTATCTAAGATTGGCCCCCTTGTACATAAGCTTGACAGAATAAGGTTATTTGCTAGTCTTATAGTATAGAAGTAAGACCTCTCGTGTTGGGATACCGAATGGCGTCCCGTCAAAACGAGGGGCTTTTTTGCATTTAGGGGAAAAGTAATCGCTCGTCAATGATTTTGCTCTTGATCATTTCGTAGTATTCATAATCGCCCTTTTCATATTTTCGAAAAATTGCCCAACTGATAAAATCAACGGCCTGCAGAGATTTATTCTCATGTGATTTATGAAGCGCTATAGAAAACTGCTTACGACCCCTACCATGCATCGAGGTAGTCAAATAATGAATGAAGTTGTCGCGAAGTTTCTTTTTCGGAAAGATACCAAACCAATATCTATTTCAATCGTTTTCTTTCTTTTGATTTCGGTAAATAATTTTTGTTTGTCGAAACCTTTTTACCACTCTTTAGCTCTAAATCTTTTCGCGCATTACCA
Organism: uncultured Gammaproteobacteria bacterium; assembly: GCA_964370875.1. GTDB lineage: Bacteria > Patescibacteriota > Patescibacteriia > JACQRZ01 > JACQRZ01 > JACQWH01. Next base: position 3,524 of record CAYJLM010000062.1, read on the forward strand.
GCTACTGCCCCACCTTCTCGCGCAACTGTTTTATTTTCTATAAATCCTTGCGCATCTTTATTTTTCGCGATTTCAGTCGTCGATGCTTCTCCAAGCATGGTAAAAATCAGTTCCAAATCATTCATGTGGTCACGCAGGTTTTCTCGTTTCAACCCTTTAAGTTTCTGATATTCACTTGGCGTCATACCAAATGTAGCTTTTGAAATTTCGGCGGTAAGAATTGCATATTCTTGACCTTCTTTTACGCCACGACTCTTCCATTCATTTGTTAATGTCTCACGGACTGCAATACCTCGCATTCTTTTCCCAATCCATGCGTCGGAATATCCTTTGGCTTTGTAAATTGCCCGCGTACGTTTTGCTGCTAATTCAGGATCTTCAATTTCTTGCACGCGTTCATATCCCACCTTCGCCAACCAGCGTTTAAACGGCTCCGCTTTCGGTGACGATATAGTTTGAATGATTCGAAAAATGGTTTCCGTGTTGGCGCAATCGGTTTCTCGTTTTTTCCCATCAGAAGCGGTTATTTTCAACTGTCCGATATTTTCGGACACTTCAGAATAACCCTCTTTTATTAGTTTCTTCTTAAGATCGTTCCAGTACTTCCTTGGTCTTTCTGTTCGAGTTAATACCTCAATAATATCAATAATCGAAAACCACCATTCATTTTTATATATGATTTTTCGTATCTCTTTCTTTTGAAAAACCGCTATTTTTATTGTTACAATTTCTTTACTCATATTAAATTTTTTAAATACTGTTCTAGCTGAAATTCATTATCACACTCAAAATCCCATGTCTTAGATTCATTCGTCACAAAATTGTGCAATCCAGAAAAAGAATTAAAAACCCTGTAGTGCACCCCTTGATAATTATAGATATAAAACGTCCGTTCACCGACATGCTCGGTTTCAATGGTTATATTTGGTTTAATGTATTTTGTTGAAGTTATCATATTTCGGTAAACCCGATGCTTTTTAAGTATTGGTACGTTGGGTCGTAAAACTTTTTATTTCGAGTGGGGTCATTGTCGTCACCTTCAGGAATAACGATCACCATACCTTGCCGTGCACGAGTAAGAAGCACGCGATATGCATTTTTAAGATATGTTTTTCGTTCTTCTTTTTTAATGTAATTCCACTTACTCCCAACGAATGAACGATGATCCCAACCTTCACCTATATACCGAAAATCTGCATCCCAAACAACGCAAGACCAGTCGAGTTCTAGCCCTTGAATATCAAATTCTGTTGCGACATCTTCAAGATAATATGACGACCGTACGTCACTTTTTTCATCTAAAAACCAATGGATCGGGTCAACGGTTGTTTTTACAAAAATAGCATGAGGTTTTAGCCGCTCTGCTTGTGAGGAAACCATCATCCCATACCGTTCCGTACCTCGCGCCTGTGACCGTACCCATGCTTTTGCCTTCTTAATGTCTCGCGTAATAACGATTGAATAATTATCCCGCACCTTCTCTAGCGTTTTTCTCGCATCTTTAATGTTCAGGTCGAGCACATTCTTAATTAGCGTGGATACATGCTCGGCTCTAAATGAACGCATGGAAACAGAAAGATGCAATTCATCTTTTAAAAACACATTTTTATGTCCAGATATTTCATCAAGCACCCGACCCGTACCATATTCTGCGTCGGTAAGCCGTGATGATACGTATATGTACCATTCTGGGAATGAGCGCTTTATACAATCGATCCATTCAGCGATACCTGCTTCACCTGTGTGTATTTCCTGCCCGCCACCAACAAGACAGACGACCGTAGCCCAGTCAGGATGGCGGTCAAGACAAGAAATAAGAAACTCTGGTTCTGAATATTCAAAATTAGGTTGCCCCTTCTTTTGCTTCATGAAACTTACGGTTTGCTCCTTATTCCACGCACGTTGTGCTTCGTCAAATAGAGCGACATGCTCTACTGGAGGTTTATCATCCCGAAGACACTCATCTCTAAAGTGGTGAACGTTTTGAATAAAAAGCTGGACGTTTCTGAGTGCATCTTTTTTAGTAATTTTCTTACCGCGCTCTTTTGTGCTTTTTACTTTATCGCGAGCAAGTGCTTCGCAAAGTATTTTAACAAGTGGCCCATTACCCGACAGGAACACACTATAGAGTTCACTTTTTGAATCTATATGTTTATTTGCAATATCCAATCCAACTAGGGTCTTTCCAGCCCCGGGCACACCCGTAACAAAACAGATGGATTTTCGCGAATTGTCTTTGGATGACTTAATAATTTCCGAGATGATCGCAGATGTTTTAGTCAAATTGCTGGCGCCTGCATCGTTTCTGGATATGTTTTCTACTGCATGACCTCGATACAGCGCCATTGCAGCTTCTACGATAGTGGGAGTTGGACTGTATCGACCTTCTTCCCATTCTGATATATTGATAGGTGCCCCGTCGAGAAAATCCAAAGTTATTGCTAGAGCGTTTTTCAGGTTTTCTGTATTGGACTTAATAGGGAAAAGAACCTTATCGTTTTGCGGTGTAAGAGATGGTGTGATTTGCATTTCTTCGGCATTTGTTGCAATAACAACGGGGACAACATAATGTTGGTGGCTTGAGCTGTGAAAATTCTTAAGGTCAAGCGAATAATCCCATGCCTGATCGATGGCATTGGTAGTGAAATCGTACTCACCAATCTTAAATTCTAATACAAAGATCACGGAATTTATGATAAGCAGAACATCAATTCTTCGACCCATTCGCGGAATGGAGTACTCAAAATATAGCGAACCTGAATAATCGCAGAGCACATTTTGTAAAATGGTGATTTCCTGCATCCAAGCTTTCCGCTGCGTTTGAGTAACGTCAAAATCGCTATTTCTAGTCAAAATACCTAATATGAGGTCAGGAGATTCTAAAATAAATTTCTGAACTGTATTTGAGTAGTATTCGCGCTTCATAATTATTTTAAATCTGCAATGCTTTTGCCTGTCCTATTCCTGAAATTTGCACCAAGTCATTGACAGAAACGTTTATAAAATTATCTCCAAACTTTTTCAGGATCTTTTGCGATAATACTTTTACATTTGTTCCTTTTATCCCGCTACCGAGCAAAATAGCCAAAAGCTCGCTATCGGTTAGCGCATCCGGTCCCTTTTCCAAAAACTTTTCTCTAGGGCGATCAAATTTGGGAATATCCTTTAATTTTGCCGTGTCGTTTTATTTAATGAGATCCTCAATGGGCACATTTAATCCCTTGGCAATCTTTTTTAAGGTTTCAATGGTTGGATTATCCTGTTTTCCCGCCTCGATATTAATAATCGTATTATTTGAAACATCTGCAAGTCGAGCTAACTTTTCTTGAGAAATACCCATTTTTTCGCGTGAACGTCTCACCATCCTAGCTATGTTATTTTTACTTGACTCAGCCATAATTAATTAGTACTATTATATTATAGCATATTTATGCTGGGGCCGTGCTATTCCCTACATTTTAATATTACCAAAAGATTCTGTGATAGTAAAATAACAAATCCCCCCAACGGCTAAACCGCCTTAGCCATTGACCTGGCACCAGGCGAGAGACAGAGTGAAAAGGAAGAAGGGTCGGGGAAGAGATGGTGGGGGCGAAAGGGAAAGAACAACAAAACCACTGCCATTTCCCCATCCTATTGGGATTTTTTCAGGGGGGGGGCGCGCGCAATGATTCAATTAAAAAAAGAATGAAGGGGGGAATTGGATGGGGTTTTGTACTCGGAGAGCGGTGTGGCCGCGGGGGAGGTGGGGTTGGAAGATTAGCTTTCTGCATCGGGATTTTCTTTGAAAAACGTTCGGAGTTTATCCAGCAGGGGCATAGTTATTTTCTATAAAGCCAGAATTCAACGTATTTCATTCCTTGCAGTGTTTCAGTTCTAATGGGCCAATCAGACCCTGAATCAATAAGCGGAGAGCTTATGTGCTTCTGACCTTGCTCTGCTCCAGTATTTATGACCGCAACTATCCCCTGTCCTACTTTCATCCTCGGCGTTTCACCTATTTCAAAATCCAATTCAACGCCGGGCGGAATCGGCTTGAGAATATCTGCTAGATTATCTCTTGTTTTCAACGTAGCGATTTTTCGGATCGGTTCTGGCGCATAAGGAGCATACTGTTTCTGGGGCTTCAAACGAACAACAACACACAGACCCTTCTCACGGTTTGCAAACTTATCGTCCCACTCATAACTGCCAATAAACCAATCCTCCCCCTCGACTCCCTCTACCGCGAATTCACCGGATTGTAGTGCTCGCAACAGTTCGGGCCCTCGTAACCTCTTATTATCATCAACCCAAAAAAATCGCATAATATCACCTTCAAGCTCTACTGCTCTTTGCCCATGATTTACTATATCGACAGGAATCGGGGTGATCTTGCCAGCTTCTAAATCTACGAGCATTTCATCTGTCACAGCGCTGCTATAAAGCGTTACATCTATGCCTGCCTGGGCGAAAAAACTTCGAACGGACATTTTAAGCGAACCAATCGCCCCTCTCGTCATTGGTAAACCCGGTGGCAGATCTTCTTTGCTTAAAAGTATATTAACCGCTGCATTATGGAACTCTGGATGAATTACGGTAGGTTTTTCTATTGCTATATCCGGGCTTATCCATACACTGCCCATTTTTTTTATGTGCTCAATTGAATCCTCCACTTCCGCAGCATGTTCAACCTGTTCGGGAGTAGAGCGACCCATTGACATGTAAGAAAATTTTCGCTTCTCCATAATCTGAGCTAATTAAATATGTCTATCGCATGTGAAAACTATATATCATTCCTGCCCGGAACGCAACCAAAAAAACCTCTTTGCAGTCGAGTCCGAGCTGGAGGTAAATACCCCTAAGGCCATGGCCCCAATATAATTTTTAGTTTTTTCTTTGTCGAATTCTATTTTTAAGATATCTTTCGTTTACGTCAATTAAAACTCATCAAAATACTTAATGTGGTTTAATTAATTATTTATAGCATACCACATGAATAATTTGCCAAAATTTTCTGCTTTTGGGTAGTATGGCCGGGGGGGTATTAGAGCACAAAAAAGCGCCCGAAGGGCGCGATTCCATTGATATGAAATTTTTCCTGGCGCTCTTGGATAAAATACGAACTTTTTTCAAAGAAAATCCTGATGCGGAAATCTGACTCGGATCGCGCTGTAGCGCGAGCGTAGGCGGGCTAACTCCCCAGCGGCGCCTCGCTTCACTCGGTACAAAGCCCCTAAAAC
>CAYJLM010000063.1:0-8611 GCA_964370875.1 uncultured Gammaproteobacteria bacterium
GTTTCAGAATCTTTGGCTCGGGATCGGGAAAGCGATACTGGTAGAGATATGCGAGCGAGCGATAGCCGATGGTATAGTCGGGATATGCCTCAAGGAGCCGGAGATATGTCTCCTCTGCCCTATCCCAGCGCTGAAGATCTTCATAGAGATGGGCGAGATTGTCCAGTCCCAGCCGGTGTTTTGAGTCTTTGGCGAGCGCGCGAGTGTAGTAGTCCAGCGCGAGATCCTTCTGTCCAAGATTGTTATAGAACACGCCGAGGTAGACGAGGGCATTTGCGTCATTGTCCTTATTATTGTCCTTCAGTAGGTCGATCCTCTCCCCTATCGCCTTGTAATACTCATCCTTCTGCGGCACCTCCTTGTCTCTTACCAGCTCTTTCACTTCGACGAGAATCTGCGCGTCATTCGGTGCTTTTGGCATGACGCGATAGGCAACCACCCCGCCGACGGCGAGGATAGCTAAAACAACGATGATAATTGTTGGTAGTGATTTTTTCATATGCAACTCCATTCCTTTCGGATCTTTTCAGTATGCCGTTCGAGGGGTTTTTTCTTATGGCGTAATACTCCCGCTGCAGCGACCCAGCTTTTCGAGACCCGTCGTTGCGCCGTTACTAAATTAGCATACTGGATGACACGTTGTAATTCTTGTTGTGGCATATTTTAGAAAAAGGTGTTTTCACAAAGACATGAGATGGTCGTCCAGTTCTTTTCCGGAATCGAACGGACCGCTTGTTGATGCTTTTATCAATTCTCCAAGGAGCTCGCGAAGGGGTGGCAAATCCACCTGAATCGTTTGCCAAATAATACCCTGATCGACGCCAAAATATTCATGAACCATTTTATTTCGCATACCAACCATCTTCTGCCATGGGATATCCTCATGCTCTGCGGTGAAATCGTTCGGAATATTATTTGCGGCCTCTCCAATAATTTCTAGATTATGAACCACTGCATCGACCGTCTTTTTATCTGCAATGTAGCCAGCATAGGTAAGCCCCCTTGTATATTCTCCGATATTCTTTATTGCTTCAAGTATATCCTGAAGATACAGCTGGACATTTCGCGTGTTATGCATATACAACGTCGTGCAAAATACTATCCCTAATCAATGGCTTAAGGGCTTTTTCCGTAACAAGGTCAACTTTCTTTTCCAGAATGGATCCCAAAAAATTTTCGAGATCGATAAATAAAAAGAGGCCAACTGGCTTTGAAAACTCAACCAATACGTCAACATCGCTCGAAGGCGTCTGCGACCCCCTGGCGACAGATCCAAAAATACCAACCCGAGAAACGTGATATTTATCAATCAGTGCATCGCGATTCGCCTCTAGCAAGGAAAGATTTTTTCTTAATTCTTCATTTTTCATATATCACAAGCATATCAAAACCGTAAAAAATGACAACCGGGCAACTGGATCCCGGATCTCCCGTCCGGGATGACAGACAAGGAAAGCCCCCCGATGACCACCGGAGGGCTTTTTCCTTTGTATCCTTTACTTTTGAGAGGATGACGTTCCTAACGAATGTTAGTAGGTCAGGCCCTGTCCGGTAACCGGATAGCTGTCACCTTCGGTTCTGGCACCAGAGGCACCGGCAGTCGTATTGACCGCTCCGGTAGCCGTCGTGATTCTAGAACCAAGCGTGGTGTATGACCAGTTGAGACCTTCGACATCGCCCGGGGTTGTGCCGGCGGTCGCTGCGGTAAGACGCAGGGGGCCAGAAGAACCAGGGACGGTCATGCTAAAGGTCGCATTGTTACCGGCCGCCAAACCACTGCGCACGTTGTTGAGGTCGGCCTTCACGGTCAAGGTCTTTGTCTGACCCTGTGTGATGGTCTGTGCTGACAGTGCGGTATCACCGGTGTCTGCCTGACTTGCATCGAAATGCACGTTGTAGTTGCTAATGGTCATAGCATCTGCGGCAGTGTGGGTGGTTCCGGTAATGTTTGACAGGGTAAGGTTGTCACCCACGTCGACAAGGGCCGTACAGCCACCTACTGTTATAGCGCCTTTTGTGGTGATGGTTCCCGTAATCTCAGTTCCTGTCGACTGACGAAGAACGAGGCGGTCGCCAACTGCCCACTTGGCATACTCATTTGCTGACACGAGTCCGATTTCATCAGCAACAGCTGTTGCGGCACCCGTACAGATTTCGAGTGATGCCGCTGTTGCTGTTGTGATCGCTGCTGCGGACGTTCCTGCAACATCGGTTGTTGTAACCTCAGAGAGCAGGGTTGTTCCGTCGTACAGCTTGAAGTGTGTAACAAGGCGTTGTGGGCTGTTGTTACCGGACTTCTCGAGTGTCAAGGAGCTGAAAGACATGTCGCGATTTCCTTCTGCCTTGATCTCATACTTGGCAACCGTTACTTCGGAACCCTGTGATTCCTGAGTAAAGGTCTTTGAGACGATGACTGGCTCGACTTCTTCGAAGCGCATTGTTGAACCGGTCAAACCGTTCGCATTGCTGACTTTTGTCAGAATGTCGGTGGCGGTCACGTATGTGACAGCTGAAAGATCAGCGGCACCCGTAAGACCCAATTCATTGACCGCGTTGGTCAAGTCATCTGCCGCTGCTGCCGCAACGCCGACGACATAGAAGCCATCGTTAGTTGTCGCGGATGCATCGTGGAAGTAGACAAGATCGCCAACCGACAGTGCCGTGCTCAAGCTCGCGAGAGTTGTATCAATGAACACTTCGGTAAGGGTGGTAAGAACATCGCCTGCTGTCCAGCTCGTACCGACTGCACCAGCATTCAAGGCGAGCGCGGTTGCGGTCGTCAATGTGGTGGAGTTGATGGTCGTAACCATGTAGAAGCCGGGGGTGGTGTTTGTACCGGCTGCTGCTGTGGACGTAAAGTACACAACATCACCAACTGCACCTGCAAAAACGTCAGTTCCTGCAACTTCGTTGGTACCGGTCAAGCGCTCCTGAACAACGACACCGCTTCCAGAACCACGCGCGTTCATGGTGCCAAATCCAAGGACGCCAAGATTACCGGCGACAAGGGTCTGGAGGCCATTTGTGCTCACCTGTACGGTCAGCACGCGGGATCCATTTGCAGGAACAGTAAGTTCGCTTCCTGCAGGGAAGGAGAAGATCGCGTTACCGGAGGTAACCTGTGTTGTTGGGTCAGAAGCCAATCCCGTGCCAAGCAATTTGACAGAGGAAAGGTTTGCTGAGCCATTAACACTGCGCAGAACGAGCTGCTCAATCTTCATGTCTTCGATAGTCGAAGAGAGTTTGACGCGCGCCATTTCAAAGCCGGTGACACCCGTGGTGACAAACTGGCTTGATGCTGCGCCTGATGTCTCTACGGCAACGGTCATGGTGCCGCCATCGACAACCGTGATGGTTGCGGATGTTGCAACAGTTGCATTTGCCGCGATCTCAGCTGCTGTCGGTACTGAAACGGTCGTGCCTGACACTGCACCGCTTCCGCTCACGCCAGTTGCCGCGATATTAGAGATGATTGTATCGGCTGTACCATCACCATCAGATGCGCCGGTGGAAAGGTTACCCAATACCTTGACGCGCATGGTCTTGTTTGCCGGAATGTTTACTTCACCGGATACCGTAATGGTATTGGTGGAAACACCGCCAGCAAGGGCTGAGATTGATGTTGTTGTCTGGCCGATCTGCTTGCCTGCATCGGTTGAGACGCTTGGATCCTGGAGCCAGAGCTTCAGATTGGTCAAGCTGGTTGCATCTACCGCGTCAGTAAGGGTAAGGCGAACCGCAACGCTTGAGACATTTACTCCCTCGGTAGAACCGGTCTGGAAGTAGTATGAACCCAAGACAACGTCTGACTGACCCTCAACAAGAGACTTGGATGCAAGTGATGCATCGCGGGTCACGCTCAAAGATGCCGCTGATGCCTGCAAGGTGTTGCCGGCAACGAACGTACCGGACGATGCGGTCGAATAGGTGTTTGTCAAAACGCGTCTGAAGTAGACGTTTGACAAGTTACCAACGATCGTATCGGTTGCCGCGAGTGTCGAAGACGTGTCTACGACAAGCTTCACGTACACCGTTTTGTTTGCCGCGATGGTGTAGTAGGAGGAGAAGGTAACCTGGTCGGTACCTGCCGCATCACCATCAAAGACGCCTGCCGCGTTACCAGGGGTCACTGTGTAGAGTGACTGTCCGCTGGTATCGTTTGCAACGTCAGAGACGAGAAGGCGCAAGGAACCGGTGAAGTCGCCAGCTGCGATACCTGTTCCCGTAAGGGAGAAGTCAGCGCGCTGGAGCTCGATTGCCTCACCTTTTGCTACCACTTTCCATGTTGCAACCAAGACATTGGAAGCACCGATACCGACGAGGCCGGATGGGGACTTCGTGTCTTTCTCAAGCGACAAGGTTCCTGCCGCGATGGTTGCCTGGTTGAATCCTGCGCTACCGGTGGTGATATCACCAATCGGCATGCTGGCATCAACGGTTCCGATAGCACCTGCGAGGATGCCGGTACCGCTTGTTGCATCAGATCCACTCGTTGCTTCGATGTCGAAGTCATTCTGGATAACGAGCTGGACGGTGCGGCTTGAGCCGGAATCAACGGTCATTCTCACTGCCAAGTCGCGCTGGATACCTTTCTTCAAGAGATAGGGTTTTGCTGTCATATCAAATGTCAGCCAGCGGCCTGATGAGTGCTCAGTCATGGCAAGCTCTGTACCGGTAACGAGATCAACAAGCTTATAGTTGCTGATGTCATCGTCGGTTGCGGTGCCATTGTTGAAGAGTGTGAGCTTCTTCAGGTAGACGTCGTTGTTGCCGTTTGCCTGTGAGAAGCGGAAGCGGGTAAGCTCATAGTTTGCCTGACCGATATCAACGCTGACGGTTGCTGTCGTAAGAGAGACAACGTCAACATTGAGGTCGGCAATTGAGTTTGCACCGCTGGTAAGTGCGTGTGTCGCACCCTGAAGAGGGGCTGGGGCGGAGACGGTCGCGGTTGTCGTAATGCCTGCCGGCAAAACGCTCAAGGAATACGTACCGGTCTGTCCTGCCGCCGCGCTCGTTACGTTTGTGCGGAACATGACTTCCAATGTCTTTCCTGCCGGGACGACCAATGGGTCGCTTGACATTGGGATCGTTGCTTTCTGGTCTGAGAAAGTAACGAAGTTGCCATGGCGCTTTCCGGTGGAAAGGTCAAATGCACCAACGCCGGTAAATGCGGAGTCAGAAGCAAAGCCGCCGCGGTTGACTACAAGCTGGGTGATCTTAACATCACCTTCCGCGCTTGCGGTAAACTTAAGCTTCAATGCATCGTTGTATGCGGTACCCGATGCGTGCGTTGCCGCCGCAGGGCCGTCTGGAGCTACCGTAAGGTTCTTGCCTTCCGGTGTCGCAGGTGTTGTTGTTGTCGGTGTTGAAGGTGCTGTCGTAGCCGCAGGCATGGTCAATGCCGCTTCTGCGCCAGCAACAGGAGTTCCTGCTGGAAGTGCAGCAAGAAGATCCGCGCCAACGGTGCCAACAAACTCTGAACGGAAGCCATTCGCGGTGAATGCCGCATAATCGGCAATCTTGCGCGCTTTGCCATCCCAGACGACATAGAGATCTGAGGATGCGGCGGTCTTAACGACGCGACCGTTCGTCAAAGCTACTGTATCCAACGGCGCACCGACGGTGTAGTTGGTAAAGAAGACATCCGGAATGTCATCAATCCAGCCGCCCCAGTTGTCGCCATAGAGTGCCTTGGCGTCTGCTTCGGTTTTGATCCAGCGTAGTGAACCACCCGGTTCGACTGCGTAGGTCTTTGGATCGGTTGTGATCTTGCCCAAGCGGGTGCCCGGACGATAGCTCACGTTTGTTCCAGCCAAAGGAATGGCTGCGAGTTCTGCGTCAGTAATTTTCTTTACTTTTGAAAAGTCGGCAAACCATGATTTGTAGACTTTTTCATTTGGGAAAGGCATTCTCTTTCCATCGACGGTAAACCAGTAGACGGCCTTACCGGAACCTTGAACAAGGTCGCCGGCGGTCAAGGTCAATGCACCTACAGGAGCAAGTGCGGAAAGACCAAGAGTCCAGGCGATCGTTGTGGTTGCAACACCGATAGTCAGTGCCTGTTTTCCCTTTGCGATAAAGTTAACCATAAAATAAATGTAGAGTTTTATTTCAAGAACTAACCCGGGATAACTCCGTACGACGTGTACAGATCGACCTTTCGCTATCTCAGGACTATGCGCGTATCGGCTTAATGCCGCCAAACGCATAGCTTTTATAACCCTCGCACTTCAACGCGAGACTGGGAACCGGGAATATTTCTAGCCCCCGGCCTACCGTCGAAATGGATTATTTCAAATCAATGCTACCTGTATCTGCATCACCCTTTTTAGCTATATTTTCCTCTTGTGCATCGAGCTCATTTTCCACCCCCGCGATGATACCGCGTGACAAGCTTATCTGATCGAGCGCAAGTTTAAAATCTCTGCGTTCAACACTATCTCGGGCGTCCTGGAGGTTCTTTTTTGCCTCGCTTGATTTCTCGGTCAATTGTGGCGCGTCTTTAAAACCGGCTGCCGAATCTTTTTCCATGCGGCTGAGTCGCTCCTCGAGAACATCGATAGCATCGGTGATATGCGTCGCCACTTCCGACTCTGCCAGACCGGCTGTATCTTTTTTATCAACAATGACAGCAAGCGCCTTATTCTGTGTTTCATCGAGGGTCTTCATCACATCCCGAAGGGGTGATCCCGCACCATCTCTTTGTGCCTGCTCATATTCTCCTGCCCTTTTGTTAACCAGTGCCGCGACTTGGACTGCTTTCTTCGGCTCTTCTTTTTTTAGCTGTTCCAAATCGTCCTGGGCCGTCACAATGCTTTTCCTGGCATCTTGAACAAGTTCCGCGGTCTGCTTGCTCTTCTCCTCATCGCTCAACGCCCTGTCAGAAAGCGAGCCAATCTCGTCAAGACGATTCTGTGCCAGCTCAAGTCGGAGGGTCGGGCGATTTTCAGGCGAAACAAACGCAATGCGTATTTGCTCGTGGGTTTGCTTAACGGTATACAAAGGATCCCCCGGAACGCTTCTTTCTGACGCAACGCCCGCAGAAATTGCACCGACAAGAAGAATAGAGAGAAAACCAGAGAGCACAAGCGGCCGGGCAAACAGCTGACCAATAGTCATGCGATAGCAAATGGTCAACGAATCGCGCGTATATGCGCCAACTCCGCTGAGCATTACAAACTTCTGCGCCTCTCCCCTTCCCTGCGCTTCAATCTGAGACAGCAAGATATCCCGCGTCCGGTCTTTCCATTCCGTTCGTGGTTTTATCGCCTTCAGTGTTTCTAATTGTTCGACGAGCTTGTGAGAGATCATATTGCGTAAATCCCAAGGTACAAAAAAACTCAAATGCATATCCCCGTACCGTAGCGCTTCCTTTGTATTCAACTAAAGGCCTGACATTCATCAATACTTCTGATGGTCTGATTCGTACGAAAGCAAGGGGTGCTTTTTGAGTTTTCGCTTCACCTTCACTCTTTTGAGCTTTTCGCGCGACAAGCACGCTGGCACTTGAGAGTTTTCGGTAAAGGTTTTTTTGTTTTTGTTTTTTCCTCTATTTTGGAGGTTTTTTTCGCGCCGCGCCGTTGATTCTGGCACGGACGGGTTGTTTTTGGTAAGGACTATTTTGGTCCTCACGCTATATAAGACGTATCGAGAGGGAAAAACGTTACACTTCACCAAGGACGCCCTTCAATGCCTTCATGCCTCGGTGGAGCAATACCCGGGTCGCCCCCGGGGTCTTTCCAATAATTTTTGAGACTTCCGTTAAAGAGAGTTCGTTCAGAAAATGAAGAACAATAACCTCGCGATAGGCGTCCTTCAGCAATCGAAGCGCACCCTCTATCTTTGCCATATCGCTCTTCAATGTCATTTTTTCTTCAAGACTCAGGTCCGACCTGTCAGCAATGGTAATCTCCGCATCCTCGAGCGATTCAGTCGGCGCTCCCTTCTTTCGGTAGAAATCAACCACCAGATTGCGCGCGACCTGATACAAAAAGGCCTGCAAGGATTGAACCTTCTTGCCCTCCTTAATATATTGCCATGCCTTCAAAAACGTCTCGGCGGTAATATCTTCCGCATCCTCGCCTGTCGCAACCTTGAGATAGACAAAGCGATAGATTTTTTCCTGATAAAAATCAAAAATCCGCCCGAAGCTCTCGGTATCCCCCTTTCGTATTCTGTACAGCACTATTTGTTCGTTTAGGAATTTGTGCATTCTATATATTCAACGTATTGCTACGAATTACGAAACGCTCTCGTTTGTCATTCCCGCGGAGGCGGGAATCCAGTATTTTCGCTATAGCATTGGTTTTCTGGATCCCGGGTCGAGCCCGGGATGACAATTTCGTAATTCAATGTAATTCCAAAGGTATTAAGAAAAAGCCCTAATAATAAGGGCTCCACTAACCCTGCCAGTATACCACTGGCAGGGGAAAATACCAGGGGAGCCTAGCGCCGATACGGTGAGAGTCCGGACTGCTCTTGTGTCGGCGGCGCATCTCCCAAAAACGCAAATCCGGGCTTTTCTCCGTTTGACTGGTAGCGTGACGCGATCGCCAATCCCAAATTATCATGATCTTTGAACAGATCGCCGCTCAAAAATGTGTCGATATTC
>CAYJLM010000064.1:0-8536 GCA_964370875.1 uncultured Gammaproteobacteria bacterium
TCTGCCGCGTCGTCTATCCGGTCGGGCATCGTGTTTACATTACTCGCTGTTCGGGCATCCCCATCCATCTTCTCCTCCCAGCGTGCGCCAATAGTTTGTGCCCCTTCTTTGGTGAGGGGAAAGTGCATCTGTGCCAGTGACGTATTATACCCGCTATACGCCATTGCAAAGGGAAAAAATGATCCATACTCCCCGCGACCCTTCATACCTTCAACGATACGCGCTCTCAGCGACTCGTACTCTTCCTTTGAATACTGTCTATTCAAAATGCAATACTGTTTTTTCCGCAAGCCCACACATCCGAAACAATTCTCGCACGACTGACACAAATCAAGATATTGAGCATCGGAGCAGTCCAGACAATATTGCGCATACTGCACATTGTGAACATTTGTCGACTGGACCGCGTACGCGCACAGCTCACCATTTAATATGCCCGACACGCTCGCGCAATCCGTGTCGTGATGCCCGCGAAATACGTCAAAACAATCCTGACTCTTTTCAAGAAAATATGCATCATCGCACCCCTTGCACGCATCAAGAAAATTCCCCACACACGCTTCTGACTTTGTGTTAAAATCGGGCTTATGCACAACATCTCTTTTCAGATGCTCGCCATATTCATTCTTCAGTCGCTGAACAGTATCATATGAACCAAGCTGATATTCCGCCATCCTCTGTGCATATTCTGCCGGAGAATACTGGATATTTAAAATACAATACTGCTTGTTCCTCAAATTCCAACACATGAAACAATTCGAGCAGTTCCGACAGTCGTAGAGAAATGCCGAATCAATACAGTTTCGTGAATCAACGGAATGGCGCAGGGCATACGAATCAAAACAATACGTACAGTCATAACACTGCTCGAGATTGAAACTGAATGTTGCCTCAAAAGAGTTCTTTGCTCGAATATTGCGGTGGCAATAATACGCTTGTTCACATTGCAGAAGAGAGCGAGAGAGATAGCAGTCCTTGCTCTCCCACACATCGTCGCAATAGTCGCAGTTTATGCTCTCCTCATCGCCGAGCGCGTGATAGTGAGGTGTTCGGGCCTGAAGCTCTTTGAGCTGATCAAAAAAAGGCCGATTGATATCGACCTCCATCTCCGGTGGTGTCCAAGCATCAGAGTACCAGTGTTTTCGTTTATAAATAGGGAATGCCGTATCCGGTGGCAGTGTGGTAATAATGCTCTCGCCGGACAAATCGCACGTCCGAGCATAAAAATTCCCAAAAGGCCAAAACGCGAGCCGGTGCTTCCTCCGACATGGTACACATTCACTGAAAACAGGAATGCGCATGCGTTCACAGAGGTCAATTTCTTTTTCATGCGGGGTATACTGATCTCCGCACATTGAACAGAATTGCATAATAGGAAAATGGTGGACCGTACCGGGATCGAACCGGTCGCCTTCGCCATGCCATGGCGACGCTCTACCAAATGAGCTAACGGCCCCCAATGATATTCTGACTCTAGCACGCTCTTAAAATAATTCAATCTCTAACCCGTGTTAGTAATTAACGTAACTTCAAACCTGTCATCCCGCACTTGATGCGGGATCCAGTTAACATGGAATTATGCCCTATTTACTAGATTCCCGCTTCCGCGGGAATGACATCAAGCGCTATGCGACCGTGACTTCTTTGCATAAATACACATCCTGCACTGCCTGAACGATTTTCAGCCCCTCTTCTCGCGGCTTCTGGAATGCTTTGCGCCCCAGGATCAATCCTGCGCCACCCGCGCGCTTGTTAATGACCGCCGTACGAATCGCATCGCGCAAGTCATCCGATCCGCTCTCTCCACCGGAGTTTATCAGCGGGACGCGACCCATATAGCAGTTGGCAACCTGATAGCGACATAAATCAATCGGGTGGTCCGATGAAAGCTCGGAATACATCCGCTCATCATATTTTCCATATTTTTTCCCTTCGGCGTTTACCGCCGGGTATCCGCCATTTCTCATTGGTAATTTCTGCTTTATGATATCCGCGCCAAGCGTCACGCCAAGATGATTTGCCTGTCCGGTCAGATCTGCCGAATCGTGGTAATCAACGCCGCCCGCCTTGAATGCATCGTTGCGCAGATAACACCACAACACCGTAAATAGTCCCTGCCGATGCGCTTGTGCAAATACTTCGCCCACCTCCTGAATTTGTCGTTTTGATTCTGGCGATCCGAAATAGATTGTCGCGCCAACGCCTTTTGCCCCCATATCGACCGCCTGCTGGACCGACGCGAACATGATCTGATCATAGTCGTTCGGGCAACGCAATAAATCGTTGTGGTTCAATTTCAAAATAAACGGAATTTTATCGGCATACTTTCCGCTCATAATGCCCAATACACCAAGAGTTGATGCCACGGCATTACATCCGGCATCAAGCGCAAACGATACAATATATTCCGGATCAAAATAGTCAGGATTTTTGGCAAAGCTCGCTCCGGCCGAATGTTCAATGCCCTGATCGACCGGAAATATAGAAAAGTATCCGGTTCCGCCAAGCCGCCCATGACCGGCCACTGCTTTTAAATTTTCTAACACATCTCCGGGACGATCCGAGAGAGAAAAAGTAGCCTCAATGATTTCGGGCGCTGGGACGAAAAGACGTTCTTTTGAAATTTTTGGCAATGCAAACCCGAGAAGATATTCCGCCTCATCGCCCAGAATTTTTTGAATAGATGAATAATCGTAGAACATAGGAAATTTAGTTATTAATTGAGATATTCATTAATAATACTTCGATCGCCGGCAATGAACCCCGATCGCTGATGAAGTGAGGTTGGTTCCATGGAAAGAATGTCGGCAATGCCATCGATGGCGCGTCCACCAGCTTGCTCAAGAAGAAATGCGAGGGGCTTGAGCTCGTAATTCAAGCGAAGCTTTCCGGCAAACTCGCCCGTTCCTTTTTTGTCGATGCCGGGGTACATAAAGATTCCACCTTTAATCAACGTGCGATGGATGTCGGCGACAAGCGATCCGATATATCGCGTACTGCATTTTTTTTCAAGCTTCAGACGCTCAATGAATTTCTTGTCTTTTTCACTGAAATACGAAGTATTCCCCTCGTTCACACTGTAGATTCCGCAAGGTTCCGGGATACGCATGTTTTCACGGGAAAGCAAAAACTCTCCGAGCCCCTGATCAAGGGTACATTCATGAACTCCGTTTCCAAAACTGAACACAAGGACTGTGCCTGATCCATATAACAGATATCCGGCAAGTGCCTGCTCGCTCCCTTTTTGCAAAAATTGTTTTTCATCGAGTCGCTCGCAGTCGGTCCGAAGCGTGTGTACGGAAAAGATAGTACCGACACTCACATTCACATCTATATTACTCGAGCCATCAAGCGGGTCAAACGCGATGACATATCGCGCATCTTTCCCGAATTCGCCCATATCAACAGGCGTCTCTTCTTCCTCGGATGCCAGCGCGGCAAAGTGCCCGGTCTGACGCAAGTATTCTTTGCATAGATCGTTTGCGTATACGTCGAGTTTCTGTACGTCCTCACCATGAATGTTTTCAACTCCTGCGCGGCCTTGAATGCCCACAAGGCCTGCGTGATTCGTGTGATGCGAGATCTGCTTTCCGATCGTTGCCAGATCAGACATGATCAACACGAGATCTTTTTGATCCGGGTGCTCTGATAGGTGCCTAAGAAGATATTGCGTGAGTGTGAGTGGTCGCAACACAGCTTTTCGTTCCATTTAAAATTCGCTCAATGGGCGTTACAGGATTCGAACCTGTGACCTTTCGGATGTGAACCGAACGCTCTAACCAGCTGAGCTAAACGCCCCCCTACGCGAAACTCCACTTTCGTGGAGTCATTTTACTTCAATCAAATGCGCGGGAGAGGACTCGAACCTCCATGCCCTTGCGAGCGCCACCCCCTCAAGGTGGTGCGTCTACCAGTTTCGCCACCCGCGCATAATGCAAGCATTGTAGCAAAGAAATAAAAATACTCAAGCGAAAAACGCCCGCGGGTTAGGCGAGCGCTTTTTCTTTGAGTTTCTTTTTATACGTCCGCAGATAATACAGCTTTGCCCGACGCACTTCGGCTTGCTTTTTCTTTTCCACCTTCACAACCGCCGGAAGATAAATCGGATAGATCTTTTCTACGCCTACGCCATTCGAAATTTTTCGGACGGTAACGGTTGCTCCGCGCTGGCTTCCACCCTTGCGCTTGATAACCATGCCTTCATATATCTGAATGCGTTCCTTTTCCTCACCCTTCGGGTTTACATCCTTAATCTTCTGATGTATCCGAACGGTCATTCCGGGAACAACGCCCTCAAAAAGTGATGTATCTTTTACTGCTGATGCCATATATGCTCTATCAATAATATGTGAGCTAGTATACCATGGTTTATTTAAAAAGCAAGCCTTGTTCGAGATTTATTGCACTGTCACCGCGAATGCCTGTTTCAGACCTCATTTTACCCCTTCGTCAACCGTTTTCGATCTGACGTAGTACGTTCTGAAAGTCCTCGTTCGGTTTAACAGAATATTCACGCGCCTCTCCGGCCAAATCAAGAAATTCCAGCAGGCAGGCATGAAGCATGAGGCGAGGGGATGGGATTTTTTTTATTTTCTTTGAAACATAGAGCGGGTCGCCAACAATCGGATTTCCTTTCGAAAAAAAATGAACTCGAATCTGATGCGTGCGCCCTGTTTCGGGCACAACGCGTATCAGGGACGTGTTGTCAATAAATCGCTCAACGGAATATCGCGTGACGGCATGCTGCCCCTCATTCCTTCCGGCCGCCCGTCGCGTGTACTGCTGGCGTGATCGTGTAATGGGCAGATCAATGACACCCACCGCAGGCTCAACGCGGCCGTACGTCAAAACAAGATAGTGTTTTTTTACTTGGCGAAGCTTGAATTGACGCACAAGAGACTCAAAACTGTTTTGTGTCCGGGCGATAACCATGACACCAGATGCTTCTTTGTCTAACCGATGGACAATACCGGGACGCAGCGGATCGCTCCCAACCTGGCGTATCTCCGGATATCGCTCAAGTAGCTGATCAACAAGGGTCCTTCCTGTCGTGTGAGCGCCTCCATGCACCACGAGTCCAGGCGGCTTATCTATCACCAGATACTCATCGCATTCGAAAATGACTCGAAATAATGGCGTTGCTTTCACTTCTTTCTCGATTGGTTTTTCTTGCTCGTTGATTCGAACGATATCACCCGCCTTCAAAAAATGATGCGGTGTTACATTTTTTTCATTGACTGTCACAAGCTCATCCTTTACCATTTTCTGCAATTTGCTCCGCGAAACATCGGGCAATAACTCGCGCAACAAGTGATCAAGCCGCTGTCCTTTCTGTTCTTCTGTAACCGTAAATTCTTTTTTCATATATAATAAATTATTTTTATGACCCATAAGCCATTTTCGTGCATCGCTCTTTGTTCGTATGCGTCCTGCTAGTTGCTCTTCGCGCAGCGCGGTTTTTAGTTCGCCAACGCGCGCGGATGGCTTGAGGCGACACACCTTCATAATCTCTTCGCCATCCAGTAGTGCGTCGGGTAGCTGTGCCCCCCGCACATTCAGCCGTTCAAATTCAGCTAATTTTTTCTTAAATCGCCGATAGGCCTGAAGGCCGGGGCTCATATTTTTCTGCAAAGACGCAGAGCCGTCAATAAACATGAGCTGACGTAATAGCAGTCCTCGGTAAGGATCGGCGTAAAAATACCTCTCAATCGTGTTACTGCGCATCGTATCAATCGGTGCGTTGAGGATCAGTAAATGATTCTTTACGAGCCAGTGTATCGTCTCCGGATCGATCGACAGGCCATCTACACTTGCAAGGCGGAGGCGCTCTACAATGCGCCGCGTAATATCAGCGCCAACACGATCGTGCCCTATATACCGGATCCTGTCAACAGAGTCTTTGCCGGGAATCTGCACTGTTGCCGGCTTTCCGATATCGTGAAAAAGTACCGCAAATATAAGCAAGGGGGACGCGCGCTCTTCGAGAAATTCTCTCTTGAAGAGCGGCGAGGAAAGACGCGACAGCGCAAGGCGTGTATGTGTCCAAACGTCTCCTTCACTATGCCAGCGCGGATCGTGCGGACATTTCTTCATGGTAAGAAATTCGGGTGCTAGTGTTTTAAACAGCCCAAAAGAGTCGTAGAGATCAAGGGCGCGAACCGGATTTGCTACAAACGCCCTGACCATTTCTTTTGCAATAACCTCGTATGGCACAACACGTAGCGTGTTACTGTCACAATGCTTTGCTAGACGCTCTTCGGATACGATCTCGTCATTCAGCTTTTTTACAAATCGCGTCACGGCGCGCGCTGTCTCCTCCTCAATGGTAAACCCTAGTGAACAGGCAAACCTTACCGCTCGAAGCGCGCGCGAATAATCTTCCTGAAATCGCGCGGCGGGCTTCCCCACGGCGCAAATGATTTTTTTCTTGAGATCCGCCTGTCCGCCAAAAGGATCGATACACACATTTCTTTTCACATCCCATGCAAGCGCGTTGATGGTAAAATCACGACGAGACAAATCATCCTCGATTGACAACGATGAATCGCTTTGAATATGAAAATCCCGATAATGCCCTGTGTTACCGATGCTAAATTCCGTACGAGGCAATGCGATATCTATGGGTTCATACATGTCGTCCCGAGTCGATAGCGAGGATTTCTGTTGTCTTTCAAGAGATCGGGGGTACTTACGGAGTTTACCCCCGACCATGATCGGGGGCTCGGACTGACTTGGTAAAAATGTTGGCGCAAATTTCAGTACGCCAAATTTTTTTCCAACCAAATTTACTTTCCCGTTTGCTTGTAAAAATTTCTGTAGTCGTGTTATTGAAACATTTCTCACGACAAAATCATAATCCTTTGTCTCGCGGCCAAGAAATATGTCGCGAACAGCACCGCCCACCAGATACACTTCCGCCTTTGGACATTCTGCAAATAATTTTTTTACAAACAAAAACCGCTTCTGGCTGAGAAGCTTTTTTATTGTTGGCGCGTTTAATGCCATATTCATACAGAAAAATGAAATTTCGATTTCGTACCCCCTTGACAAGACATTCCCAAGTATACACGAACGGTGTAATCTATAAATAGTTCTCTAACAATTTGCTGGTATACTGTCAACAACTAAGCGGGAAGAAGGGGACGAGCAGTCTCGTCCCCTTCGTTGGTAAACGCCAAAAACTGGGCAGGTTCGCTACCTGAAGGAGGAGGAGGGGTGGTCTCGTATCACCCCTCACTCTGCCACGAAAAAGTTTTTCGACCGGCGCAAAACCACAGATCGTGCTCACCCCACGATGTGGATGGTCTGGAAAACCATCGCCGTCACACATTACAGTGTGATGCTGTGGAGCAAGTAGCGTCACGGTGTGGCGGAGAGGGTGTGATGAGTTCGCGCGAGTGCCCAGATTTATTCGCGAACCACCCCCTCTCCCAACCCACCGGCAAGAAGCTTATTGCCCAAACCCTCCCCGGAGGCGGCCCAACACCCACCGACCCCGACCTGACCCCTTCATCCGGGCCGCCTCCATTTTTCCTCTGGGTTTACCAGCAAGCTTCAAGTTTGGAGCAACCCTACCGCCCCGTGGCTTTGAGTCGTACCGCCACGATTCGCCACTGTTGCTCCACGGGTGAGATGCGAGGGCGCCGAGTCGCTTTTCTGCAATGCCAGTTGCAGGATCCTCGATGGCGACTCCGCCCTCTTCCTCACCCCCCCCCACTCGCTGGGATCCTCAATGCTTGAGATGTGCAAACATTTCGCATTGGGACGCTTCCCGCACAAACCCTCCAACCCGACAAGCCCTGCGCTTACTACGTCGGGTTGCTGTTTTTTTACAAAACAATCGTGTATACTGTCGTCATTCCGTCATGAATGGCGTGCATTAGCACCTCGACGCATGACGCGTCGCTGACGGCAAGCAAGGAGGGCGTTCCGTCTTTCAAAAACTTGCGATGCCGAGCCTCTGTGACGGAAGGCGGGATGAGAGCTTCACAGCGCTCTTAGGGGGCCATCTCATCCCGCCCAATCTCTTGGGGCGCGCTGACAAGATTACAGTGCGCCCTCCCTCTTTTCAAAATCAAACAATATGATATACTCGAACCATCCTAATTTAGGGCGGCTAGCTCAGTTGGTTAGAGCGTCACATTGACATTGTGAAGGTCACAGGTTCGATTCCTGTGTCGCCCACCATGGGCCGGTAGTTCATCTGGTAGAACGCCTCGTTTGCAACGAGGAGGTAAGCGGTTCGAGTCCGCTCCGGTCCAAAATGAATGAAATAAATTTTGGAAAGGAAGAAGTATCCGGTGGATGCTTCGGCGGACGAGAAGGGTTGCGAGTGCGCGGAGCAACCCCGGTGCCCGAGTCTGAGCGAGGGAGAGTCCGCTCCGGTCCACCAAAAATAATCTATAAAAAAATACGAACCTTGGTTCGTATTTTTTTTCTCCATACAAATCCGGTGTGAATATATTTTTTCAACTCACTTAAAAATAAAATCCGTATAAAAACATTCTCACAACTATTTTTTTATGCTATACTATAT
>CAYJLM010000065.1:0-8390 GCA_964370875.1 uncultured Gammaproteobacteria bacterium
TTGGATCCCGTGGCTAAAAAGAGAATTACAACAGTACAATTTTGATGTTATTGTGCCTAAATTTCCTACTCCAAACAGCCAGTCTCTGTCAAGCTGGTTGGAAGCTTTTGAACCTTTCGAAAAATACCTTAATCACGAGTCCGTAGTTATAGGGCATAGTTTGGGGCCAGCTTTTCTTATGCAAATAATACAAAAATTATCTTTTTCTATCGTCGCGGCATATTTCATCGCTCCTTTCATTGGAGAACTGGGAAATCCAAAATTTGATATTGTTAATAAAACATTTTTTGATAATCTTAATTGGGAGCAGATTAAAATTCACTGTAAAAATTTTTATATTTATTACTCCGACAATGATCCCTATGTTCCGCAAATTCAAGCAAAAACCTTAGCAAAAAGACTCGGCATTTCTGCAATCCTTATTAAAACTGCAGGCCATTTTAATACTGATGCGGGATATACACAATTTTCACAGCTACTTAAACACATTTTACATAATAAGTTTATCGATTGAGCCAAAAAAGGCAGAATATGATTTATTTAATCGGCGGTCCGCCAAAATGCGGTAAAACAACGTTAGCCAAAAAATTGTCCAAGCATCTCGGCATCCCGTGGGTCGCCTCTGACACGTTGCAAGTTGTGGCTATGGATTATGTTTGGAAGTATGCTCCAAAAATGTTCGATGAGCTCTATCCTCACTGCGCAATGAAAGGCGAAACGAATGATGAAACCTACGCCTTCATTTCGCCAAAGCAAATAGCTAAAAACTATATCAAACAAGCAAAGGCAAGTTATGCGGCAATCGACATGTTCTCAATATGCGAAATCAAAGACGGCAATGATTATGTCATCGAGGGCTATCATGTAACGCCACAACTTGCAGCTCGCCTTATCAAGAAGTATGGACGTGAACATTTTCGCGTTCTTTTTCTTGTTAAGTCAGATGGTGAAAAATTTGTCCGAGACGTGGGAAAAAGCTCAACTCCGAATGACTGGATTCTTGCTAAAACACAAAAAAAAGAAACGCTTCACAAGATCGCCGAGATGGTTAATCATTACGGACAATTTTTTGG
Source organism: uncultured Gammaproteobacteria bacterium (assembly GCA_964370875.1). GTDB lineage: Bacteria > Patescibacteriota > Patescibacteriia > JACQRZ01 > JACQRZ01 > JACQWH01. The sequence continues at coordinate 1,074 of CAYJLM010000065.1, forward strand.
CCGGGAAGCAAAGAGGTACGGATTCAAAGTCCTCAACATGGACGATGATTTTGGCAAGCAGCTGAAAAAAGCGATTGAGCTCTTAACCAAGTGACCCTATTATAAGGGGTAACAAGGCATTTTGGGGCCGTGAAGGTTTCCGTAAATATGAATAACAACAAAGGAATTATCTACCTATTACTGGCGGCACTCAGTTTTGCCTCTTTTGGTATTTTCTCTAATTTAACGGGAGCTCATTTTGATCCATTTTATCAAACGTCGTTAAGAAATATTATCGTCTTTGCTCTACTTCTAATTCCGCTGATTCTTTGGAAACAATTTAAAAAAATTAAAAGGGAAGACTATAAGTGGTTTTTTATTGTTGGGATAGCTGCCTCGCTCATTGTACCGTTCTTTCATATAGCTGTCATAAATACTTCCTTTTCAACAACCTATTTTCTGCTATATTTCTTTTCAACAATCGTGAGTTTTATATATGGTAGGATTGTGTTTAAGGAAAAATTTTCAAGGATTATACTTCTGTCTCTACTTGTCTCTTTAATCGGAATGATTATGTTATATTACGGAAAAATAATATTGGAAAAACCTGTCTATGTATTATTTGGATCACTTTCCGGAATATTTTTTGGCACCTATAGTATTTTTAGCAAGAAAATAAGTTTGAAGTATACAAATTTTCAGATACAACTCGTTAATAGTTTTTTCCTTTTTCTCGTCAACATAATAATATCAATTGCCCTAAGAGAGTCCTTTAATCTAAATATCGCAAGCTTACCTTGGTTTTGGAATTTCATATATGCGCTAGCTGCTATTTTGGCAACAGGCTTTACGATCGTTGGCTTTAAATATATCAATGCCCAAAAAGGAAGTTTAGTTCTCCTTTCAGAATTGGTATTTGTTATGATCCTGGGATTTTTTATTTATAACGAAGAAAGCACTTTGCTTTCCATCCTTGGCTCTCTCTTAATCATAATTGCAATGGGATTGCCAAATATTGTTGAACGAGATAAAAAGCATGGCAGAAACTACGAAGAGAAAAAAGTGTTTTGAGGTTTTGGCATAATTCCACTCATCCAAGTGACGAAAATAACCAAATCAATATGACGCATAATCAAACCGTATTCCAATGGCCTGCGAATGTGCTAAACTGTTCATAAATACGATAGGTCCGGTAGGGGGCATCAGATACACGCAGATATTGTGAGACATTTGGATTCGGGCTTCATTATTTTTTTAACTATGGAAAGAGTTCTACATTTTGTCAAAAAGTCCGAGGTTCGGAAATATGATATCCAAAGAATCAGATTCAATTTAGAGGTCAACGATCACATATTTCCGCCTTCACCGCATGGATCATTTTTTGCTGAGAACATGAAAATTAATGCTGACGAAACAGTCATTGATGTCGGCACTGGCTCTGGTTTTTTGGCGATTCTTGCCGCAAAGTTAGGCGGCAAGGTTTCCGCGACAGATAATGATAGAGATGCTATCGAATTGGCAAAAAAGAATGCCGTCAGAAATAATGTGTGCATTGATTTTCAACAAGGAAATTATTTCGCCAATTTTAAGAAAAAATTTGATGTTATTACAGCTAATCTTCCACAAGAAATTGTCCACAAAAATTATCAAAAGGCGATTGGCAAGCAGTTGACCGCAAGTTTCAATGGTGGGTCTGACGGCAACAAACAACTGCTGGGTTTTTTTGATGTTGCCAAAAAGTACATGCATGACAAATCTCGTCTCTATATTAGTGTGTATACTGCTACGAATTATGCCCAGACCTTACGAAAGATCATTCAGAATTACAATGCCCGACTTGTTGCTTTTGACACCGCGCCAACCAAGGAATTTGTGGAGGATAATATTGAGTGGTATCTAAAATTAAAGGAAGTTGGCAAAATAGAGATATTTAAAATCGGCAAAAAATGGATGGCTCATGAGTATTTTTTTGAACTGACAAAAAAATAATGCGGCCCGTATCTAATCCTATTACATGAACCGCAACACACTTAATATAAAATACAAACACACTCAAATTGGTAGCCTGATGCTGGTTGTTTTTCTTGTCGTGCTGGCGCTTTTTTCTTGGGCACATATTACGGCCTCAGCCGAGCCCGTCTCGGTCGACTCCGGCACGAATTTTGCCGTTACGGCCATAATGGCATTCATTTTGTTTATTCTTGCCTCCTTTGTGTTACTTCAAGCAATTGTTGATGGAAAGTATTTACGAATCAAGTTTGGCTATGGTATCTTTCAGAAAAAGTTTTCACTTGATGATATACTATCCGTTAGCATCGTAAAGAATCATTGGTACTATGGATGGGGGATAAGAGGATGGTTATGGCCCAAGATGTGGATTTATAATGTTTCCGGTTTTGATGCGGTTGAGATAAAACTGAAAAATGGTAATACGTACAGGATTGGCACGGATGAACCTAAGAAATTAGAACAAGCAATTCTGTATGGATATTCAAAAGTATAAAACATGGCAGGAGCAAGTAAGACATACGATTACTTCTGTTGAGGAATTGTCAAAATATCTCACCTTGAGCGAGAAAGAAAAGGAGGGACTGCTGAAAGTTGCAGAGAAGTTTCCCTTGCGTATTACTCCTTATTATTTGAGTTTAATCAATCCAAAAGATAAAAAAGATCCTTTAAGATTACAAGTTCTTCCCGACACGGGGGAACTGACTGAAGGAAAAGGAGAGGAATTGGTCGCATGGGATAAAGAGGTGTGTTATGCAGTTAAAGGAATCGAGCATAAATATCCTGACAGGGTGGCTTTTTTGGTAACGAGAAATTGTGCTTCTTATTGTCGCCACTGCGTTCGCAGGGTAATGTGTAAAGATGTCGAAGGATTACATCTATCTGAATTAACTTTTGAAGAAATTGATAATGCTGTTGATTATATCAAAAAACGCAGTATTATTTGGGATGTCCTTCTTACTGGCGGCGACATGTTGATGATTTCAGACAAGAAGCTAGTGTATATTTTGAAAAAATTAAGAGAAGTTGGGCATGTTAAAATAATAAGGATCGCCACTAGAACATTAGTGTATCTTCCTCAAAGAATTACACCCGAATTAGTTAAAATCATTTCAAAATATCAATCAGATGAACACCCTATTTACATTGGAACACAATTTAACCACCCAAATGAAATTACGAAGGAATCAAAAAAAGCCTGTAAGCTGTTGTCTGATGCCGGTTTTATGCTGTACAATCAATCAGTGCTTCTTAAAGATGTAAACGACGATGATAAAGTCCTGGAAGAACTTTTTAAGAAACTTCTTTGCATGAAGGTTCGCCCTTACTATTTGTATCATTGTATGCCAGTATTGGGAACAAAACATTTGAGAACAACCGTGAGGAAGGGTGTCGAACTTATGCAAAAATTACAGGGAAGAATTTCTGGCCTGGCAATTCCTCAATATATAATCGCTACAAAGGAAGGTGGGAAAATACCTGTTGCTTATAGGGAGATTAAATTTTTAAATGGGAAAGTCAAAGCCGTAAATTATGAAGGGAAAGAAATTTTGTATTTTGAATAGTTTATTGTCTTATTATTCCCGAAGTGTCCGCAACTTGCATCGCAACGCACCCCGCTGTACCCTCCTTCCTGAGGTCGTCTGGGCGTATAACGAGAGCTCAAGGAAGAACCTGCTTTAGAAAGAATTTTAAATCACTTACAAAACCATATATGAATCTAAAAGATAAAATCATTGTAATCACTGGGGCAAGTGACGGGATTGGCAAGCAGATAGCCCTTAGACTAGCGAAAGAAAGTAGCAAATTGGCTCTTATCGCCAGAGATAAAAGCAGACTTGATGAAGTTAGTGAGGAAGCAAAAAAGTTCGGAGCATGTGATGTAAAAGTTTACGCTTGCGATATTCGACAAACTGACAAGTTGGAGCCTGCAATAAAGTCCATCATCTCCGACTTCGGAGCTGTTGATATTCTCATTAATGACGCGGGTATTTGGCAAAAGCTTATGCCTGTTGATGAAATTTCGAAAGAAGTCGTTGATGATGTAATCGGAACTAACTTGTCAGCACTCATTCACATTACACGCTTGCTACTTCCAACCCTTCGCGCAAGAGATGAAGCCGCGATTATTAATGTAATTTCCAAGTCTGGCATTGTGGCACAAGAGGGGCAATCTGTTTACACCGCCAGTAAATACGGAGTTCGTGGATTTACGGAAGTGCTTAAAATTGATCTCAAAGACACTCATGTCAAAGTTGCGGGCGTCTACCAAAGCGGTACGAACACAAAAATGTTTGAGAAAACCGGCGAAGATTTTCCTACCGAAAAATTTACCGATCCCTCCGATTTGGCCGATGTGATTGCCTACATGTTAACCAGACCTGATAAACTATGGCTGCACGATGTTTGCGTAGAGAAGTAAAGCAGGATCTTTTGTGCAGGGCTCTTGGCAAGGGTTATTGATTTATTTGTTTTCGGTTATCAACTTTTAAATTATGAATAGTGAACTACTCGGCTTCTTAGGCGGCGCACTGGTTACGGTATCTTTGCTTCCCCAGGTCATCAAATCCTTCAGAACCAAGTCAACAAAGGATATTTCTATAGTTTACACATTGATTCTAATGACTGGCTTGGCACTCTGGATATCCTATGCAGTTCTGAGCCACATCGTTCCGTTATTCATTTTTGCAAGCATTGAGCTGGCTATAACTACAGGTCTGTTCGTTCTTAAGTTGATTTATAAATAAGCGGAATTTGCCATGTGCATATGATAGCTCGTTTTTTTGTGCTATAATAGTAAAAAGTGTTGTTGATAACATTTTTACAATTCATAATCATGGCTTCCTATGAAAACACACCCAACCGGCGAGGTGATACTCGTACATTTGCCGGGAACAGCGTCACTTTTTAAACGGGCATGGACGGCGTATCGTGAGCTTTTTCCAAACCTTATTGCGCTGACGGCACTTTTTGGTATCGGAGCATTTTTGAATGTCGTCATTCAGGACGGCCTAACATTGATGGTTCAGTCGTCCCCAGAGCTGCTCCAAGGTGTTGTGAAGGTTATTAACACCCTTCTGAATGTCGCAATTACTGGGTTTTATTTTAGCTTTATATTCGCAGCCATGATCTATTTGGTCCATAGCTGGAAGGCAGGGAAGCGCATGCATCTTGAGGCGGCATTGAAGGCGGCAAGCGAGAAATACGTTTCGTTATTCTTTGTCGGTTTTCTATTGTTTTTGGTTATGAATGGGGGATTGCTTGGCGCCATCATGCCACTTCTTTTCTCTATTTGGTTTTATTACGCGCTGTATGTGGTACTGCTTGATGACGAGCGCGGGATTGCCGCGCTTGCAAAGAGTCGCTACCTTACGCACGGTATTTTTTTCCGTGTAGTAGGGCGGTACGTAGCCATTACATTCCTTCTTTTTTTCGCATTTTCCTTGCTTTGGTTTCTCCTTCTTGTGCCAATTTTTGGTTGGGCGCTTTTTAGTATAGCCCTTGTCGCACTTGCGCTTTTTGCATTTCCTTTTTTTATTGTGTATGAGTATTATCGATATCTCGATGTTGTGGCTGTTAAACGGAGTTTACCGTTTACCCTTTTCACAGGAGAAAAATGGTCTATTATAGCATGGGCTGTACTTGGTTGTATTATTACATTTTCACTCTGGACATATGATGTCATTGGCGCGCAGGGGAGAACGCGTTTTACAGAAATCGTTATTGTTCGCATGAATGACGCACTCCTTCCAATTACAAGGCAGTGGAACGAGAATATGGAAAGGTCGTCTGGATTCTTACAGAAACTGCGCATTATTACCCCTCAAACAGAGAACAATCCAGCAAAGGAGCCAACCTACCCAAATAGTTACTAATTTCAAAGGTCATGGGGCGAAGATTTTGGTATTGCGTATGGCTTCTGGGAGTTTTGGTATTGCTTTTTCAGGCCGATCATCTCGTTCATGCGTCTGCAATAGTTGATTTTGACAATGATGGACTTTCTGATTACGACGAAGTCAAGATCTATCATACAGATCCTAATAAGGCAGATACTGACGGTGATGGATTTACTGATGGGGCAGAGATTACACACAGCTACTCTCCACTGCAGGGTAAAAAAAAGACGCTTGAACAAATAGACACAGACAAAGACGGGCTGTCTGATCGCTTTGAGATCGCTTTTGGGACCGACATCAAACAGCAAGATACAGACAGGGACGGGTATCCTGACAAGAAGGAACTCATATACGGGTTTGACCCTCGAACGGCAGAGCCAAAAAAAATCAAAAAAACAATCAGGGTGACGCTGACCAGTCAAAGGATGCAGTACTATATTAACGACACAAGTCTGGCAACGTATGTCATTTCAAGTGGAAAATGGAACTTGCCAACCCCGACAGGAGAGTTTACTATTATAAATAAATCACCGCGGGCGTGGTCAAAGCTTGCTGGGTTATGGATGCCATACTGGATGGGATTTAAAGGTGGAAAATTCGGGATCCATGAGTTGCCTGAATGGCCCAACGGAAAAAAAGAGGGCGCAAATCATCTCGGGAAAAAGGTCTCTCATGGCTGTATCCGTCTGGGTACCGCTCCAGCGAAGGAGGTATACGCCATGACACCCGTTGGCACAAAACTGATTATCACAAATTGATATGAACGGAATACATATACGACAACACAGTATCGGTACCATTTGCTTTTTGAGTTTGTGTCTTTTTTTGTTTCTTGGTGCACTGACTGCGCGTGTCGGTGCGTTGTCCTCCGCCTCACCGACCGGAGTGACCATTTTGGAGATTAACGAGCAGATTCAGGACAAAAAAAGTAAAATATCGAGTATTCGGAAGCAAATAAGCGTGTATGAGAAAAATATAGCGCTTCGAAAGGCGGAAGCATCCTCGCTTGAGAATGAAATAGCTATTATTGAAGATGATGTCGCCAAGGCACAGCTTGACCTTGAGGCAACGCAGGAGGAGATTAATCAGCTGGATCTTGAGATTCGCGAGGCAGACATGAGTATCCAGCAGTCGGAAGCTGAAATTGGCTTACAGAAGGAGCGTATCGGTGCTTTCATTCGTCAGCTCTATTTCAATTCTGAGCGCGATTATCTCGAGATACTATTGTCAAACGATAATTTCTCAGATTTTTTTGATAGTGTTTATTATCTTGAACGTGTTCACGACGAGCTGAAGCAAACATTGCTTCGCGTTCGCAGTCTTCATGATCAGCTTCTTGCGCAACGTACGGATCTTGACCAGCAAAAAAAACGACAGGAGAATCTTCGCGCTAATCTTCAGTCTCAGCAAGCTACCCTGGAGGAAAGGCGAGGCG
>CAYJLM010000066.1:0-8385 GCA_964370875.1 uncultured Gammaproteobacteria bacterium
AAGGAATTTTTCAGCAGAAAAATATCCGGCCCCGAGGAAGAAATGCTCAAACAATAAGGGTTTCCGTAATTCAAAAAATGATACAAATCTATGAAGCAAAAAATACTATTCGTCTGTATCTTCACCATCCTCGGCTATCTCGCATTGCAAATCCCTCTCACGCACCTTGCCGGATCAAAAGCCGCATTCACCCTCTATGATTGTATTGCGCCGATCGCCGGTGCGTTTATCGGGACGGCACCGGGAATCATCGCCGTGTTTCTTGTACAATTCTTCAGCTTTATTTCACACGGCGCGCACATCCAAGATGCGGGGACGATCATCCGCTTCTTCCCCATGCTCTTCGCGGTATACTATTTCGCTCGCAAGGACATCTCAAACATCATCGTTCCCGTAATTGCAATACTTACCTTTGTCGCACATCCCACCGGACGGACAGTTTGGTACTTTGCTCTCTTTTGGGTCATACCAATTGCGGCATATTTCCTCCGTGATCGTTTTCTGCTTGCGCGCGCTCTAGGCGCGACATTCAGCGCGCATGCTGTTGGCGGCACGCTCTGGATGTGGACATTCATGCTCCCCGCATCTGCGTGGACCGCCCTCATTCCTCTTGTTATAAAAGAGCGGATCTTGTTTGCACTCGGTATGGTCGGCGTGTTCATTGCATTCAACAATCTTATCGCCTGGGCAAAGATGGGAAAATTTTCCTTCTCCGCGCTTTCTTGTGAACCAAGATATCTTATACGTTCTCTTCGTACCTATGTATCACAGAAAACACCAAGCGCATAATCCACACATCATCGCATTTGCTGCCACGAGTATTGACGGAAGGATATCGCTCAAAAAAGATTCTCTGCCCGACTGGACAAGCAAAGAAGATTGGAAATTCTTTCAAGCATCACTGTCACGATGCGATGCTATTATTGTCGGACGAAATACCTACACCGCCGCGCGTACGCGCCTGCAAAAACGAAACACGTACGTCCTAACTCGCTCAATTTCGCGAAAACTTCGTAGGGGGAGTGTGACGTTTATCAATCCGTCTGCTGTTGACATTCTCGACACCGTGCGACACCATACAACTATTGCCGTTCTGGGGGGAAGTTCGGTGTATGGAATGTTTTTTGAAGCTGGTATTATCGATGAGGTGTATGTAACGATTGAGCCGCTCGTGTTTGGGCGCGGAATCCCAATGGTCTCCGGTTGCGAAACGACGATACGCATGGCGCTCTGCTGTATAAAAAAACTTAATCGCGCCGGAACCGTGCTTTTGCACTATGTAAAATGCATTGAATTATGAAACTGCCAATAATGCTTCGCGTTGTCATCCCCGCGGGTGAGAGCCTGTCCCCGACCAGATCGGGGATGGGGATCCAGAAAAAATAAGACCTTTCCGTGTGGGCTGGGTCTCGGATCGGAGTCCGGGATGACAGCTTCATAATTCGAAATAATTCACTACAAAATATTATGATCATCACACCAATAAAAACTCGGATATTTTTGGAAAACGAACATCTTGAAGATTTTATCTTCGAATACATTCCCGCTGTCCAAGAAAACTCGATCATTGTCGTTACGTCAAAGATTGTCGCCCTCTCGGAGGGAAGGACATGTGACGATGATAGCGAGGAAACGAAAGAACGACTCACCAAACAGGAGAGCGAATGGATGATGCAGACAAAGTATGTATGGCTTACCCTGAAAGACGGAATGCTTGTCGCGTCTGCAGGTATCGACAGATCAAATGCCAACGGGAAGCTCATCCTTCTGCCCAAAGACAGCTTTCAAACAGCGGCGCGCATTCGCGAGGTCATACAAAAAAAATACGACGTTCATAACATTGGCGTACTTATCACTGACAGCCGCCTTCTGCCATTGCGCGCCGGCGCGCTTGCGTATGCCATTGGCTACGCGGGATTCAAAGGCATCCGCGATAATCGAGGAAAGCCGGATATTTTTGGACGAGAGTTATTGTATTCTCAAACCGATGTTGCCGATGGGCTCGCGTCAGCCGCGGTCATCTGTATGGGCGAAGGTGCGGAGCAGATACCTCTCGCGCTCATCGTTGACCCGCCAGTTGAATGGACCGACGAGCCGAACGATCCCAAGGAACTCGTCATCCCGCCGGAAGAAGATGTCTACCGTCCGTTTTTTGAAAATCTTCCAATTATCGGATAATGTATTTCGAGCCCGGCTTCCACATGGGATGCCGGGCTCGCACTCGCGGGACTACTTCTTCGGGTACTTTGGATCATATCCGAAGAAGCTTTCCTGCTGCTTCTTCTCCTCTTCCTTCGGGTCGTACCCGAGGAAGGGCTTCTTCTTACCCATTGCGATCTCCTCTCTACAACGGAATCAAAGATACATACGAATCTACACAAAGAAGAAGAAGTCAAGGGTGCGTAGCCGAAAACAAAGAAAAGAGCCCCGCCATAGTGGCGAAGCTCTTTTCTTTTATATCTGCAATTTACCGACTACTCACTTTTAGTAGTCGTATCCGCCCATACCTCCCATGCCCGGCATACCGCCACCCATACCGCCGCCACCATGGCCGTCTTCCTTCTTCTCAGGAATATCGGCAATGACAACTTCGGTTGTCAGGAGCATCGATGAAATCGACGCGGCGTTCTGCAGTGCAGAGCGCGTTACCTTGGTCGGATCGATGATACCGGCGACAACAAGATCTTCGTAGGTATCTTTTGCGGCGTTGTATCCTTCCGCGCCGGTGCGCTTCTTCACCTCTTCGACAACAATGCTTCCGTCTTTCCCTGCATTGCTGGCAATCTGACGAAGTGGCTCTTCCAGTGCGCGGCGAAGGAGCGCGATAGCCACTGTTTCTTCAGATGACTCTGTCTTAACGCCATCAAGTGCTTTGGCTGCGCGCAGGAGTGCGACACCACCGCCTGGTACGATACCCTCCTCAATAGCTGCCTTTGTCGCGGCAAGGGCGTCCTCAATACGATATTTCTTTTCTTTCATTTCCGTCTCGGTTGCGGCACCTACCTTCAACACGGCAATACCGCCGGCAAGTTTTGCAAGACGCTCCTGGAGCTTCTCGCGGTCGTATTCCGATTCGGTGATCTCAATCTGCTTGCGAAGCTGTGCGATGCGGCCTTTGAGCTGTTCGGCATCACCCTTGCCTTCGACAATCGTAGTGTTGTCCTTGGTCGCAACCACCTTGCGCGCGCGGCCGAGTGATTCGAGAACTGCGTTCTCAAGCTTGAGACCGACCTCTTCGGAGATAACTTTTCCACCGGTCAAGGTGGCGATATCCGCAAGCATCTCTTTTCGGCGATCACCGAAGCCCGGGGCTTTGACTGCGAGCACATGAAATGTTCCACGCAGCTTATTCACCACGAATGTTGCAAGTGCCTCACCTTCTACGTCCTCTGCAATAATAACGAGTTCTTTTTTACCGGTTGCGGCTACCTTTTCCAATACCGGCAAAATATCGTGAATTGATGAAATCTTTTTGTCGGTGATAAGGATGTAGGGATCCTGATACTCTGACTCCATGCGCTCTGCGTTCGTAATCATGTATGGTGACACGTATCCTTTATCAAACTGCATGCCTTCAACAACTTCCTTCTCAACACCGAAGACCTGCGATTCCTCAACAGTAATTACGCCATCACTGCCAACCGCTTTCATGGCATCGGCAATAATCGCGCCGATCTCCGGATCGTTTGCGGAAATAGATGCCACTTGCGCGATCTCTTCTTGTCCCGCAACGGGCTTGGAGATTTTCTTCAGCTCTTCAACAATAGCCACGACACCTTTTTCAATCCCATGACGGATAAGCATCGGATTTGCGCCGGCTGCTACGTTCTTAAATCCTTCAGCGATCATGATTTGCGCGAGCAGTGTCGCGGTGGTTGTTCCGTCTCCGGCGACATCATTCGTCTTGGTTGCTACTTCCTTTACGAGTTCTGCGCCAATATTCTCGAACTTATCATCCAGAGTAATTTCCTTTGCGATCGTAACGCCATCATTGGTGATGGTCGGCGAACCGTATCCTTTATCAAGGACAACGTTGCGCCCCCTTGGCCCAAGAGTTACTTTTACCGCATCGGCGAGCTTGTCGACACCGCGCTTGAGTGCGGCGCGCGCTTTTTCATTATAGAGAATTTGTTTTGCCATATCTGATATCTTCTAGGTATTTATGAAACAAGTAGTGCGAGAATATCGGCCTCAGAGAGAATGAGATATTCTTTTCCGTCGACCTTAATTTCGTCCGGAGCGTATTTCTTAAAAAAGACGACATCTCCGACTTTTATTTCCCATGCCAATCGCTGGCCGTTATCCAAGAGCTTGCCGGATCCAAGCGCGACGACGCGTCCTTTCTCCGGTTTTTCTTTATCAACAGTGTCGGGCAAAATGATGCCCGCTTTTGTGATCTCATCTACGCTGATTGCCTCAACGAGAAGTCGATCGCCAAGTGGTTGGAGACCCATAGACTTGTATCTATTATAAATTAGCGTTCACGTTAGTGTCGGCATTTTAGAGAAAAAACAGCCCCTTGTCAAGGGGATGTATTCCGTGAACAGGACCAGCCCAACACAATCGCCGACAAAAAGATGCCAACCGGAAGCGTCCAAAGAAAATGGTCGAAAAGCGAAAGGGCACCGAGAGAAAATAACAACGGGTATGTGGAAACAGGCGCACTGCGAATAATAAAAAATGCCATCACCAGCACCACGATCAACCCAAACAAGCCAAGTTCCGCAAAGATCATAAGGAATACGTTGTGCAGCGGTTGATATGTGTACCACTCACGGTCGACACCGCGCTTTTCCTCAAACTGAAACAGCGTATTTGTAAAATTTCCGATTCCGGATCCACGATACCAGACATCGTGAACGAGTGGAATTGCCCGAGACACCAAGGACACCCGCTCATCGAGCGATTGACGTTCAATACGAGACGGTTCGATACCAACACGCCCCTTCACCTCATCAAAAAAGTAAAAAGACATGATACCCGCCACCACGACGCTTACAAGAAGCATAAGATGAATCGGCTCAACAAGAAAACGGGACGCTTGCCCCTCTCCTTCCCCGCGCTTTGATCGAGAAAAAGAATCAATCGCGAGCCACGCGACTCCGGCGACTATCACTGCCAACCACGCGCTACGTGAAAATGTAAGAAACAACCCCACAAGCATAATCTGAGAGGCGACAAGAAGAACGACCCACTGCCATTTTTCACGAGCACGTGAAAGTGCCATCGCACACACAACCATACCAATCGCAAGATACGCACCGAGAATATTTGGATGCGGAAACGCACCGTACGCACGAAGCCATCGACGATCACCTGCTTGCACAACCGCGTCGCCGAGCGTCGATGGATCATGCGCGGCGATACCAAGAAGTGTTGACGCGCTCGTTCCCTGCATCAAGAACTGAACACCGCCGATACCACCCTGTAAGACCGCCCCGCCCAGAGCTACACTTGCAAGCAAAGAAGTCCTGAGCTGAAGCGTACGGAAAAGAACAAATAAAAATACGCCTTCAAAGATACGCACTGCGCCCATCATCGCAACGCTCCGATCCAAAGCCCACAGAACGGAGCCCAGCGACAGGACGACAAACAACGAAAGACACGCATCTAGCACAAAAAAACGCGATCGATACCACGCAATCGCAGTCACACGAATACCCCGAATAAAAATGGTATAAATCGTCAACGCCAATACGACGAGTATCAAAAGCAGAACAAGCCCCTCAATCGCATACAGTCGGATGCCTCCATACTGCCACACCCCTTCAAGAAGCGTATCGGCCCGACCGATGGTCTTCTGCTGGACAACCAACACTGTTTGCCAGGGCAGAAGAAAAACAAGCGCGTAGGCGCCCCATTCAAGCAATCTTTTCATCATACATTCATCTCCTTACATCGACGTATGAACTCTTCCTGGATAGCACGCCGGCGATCGGCAACATGAAACTTTAATACCGAATCTGAAACAATGACCCCGGTACCCATGCCGATCCGATCCGTAATACCGCGCGGCATTAGCGCGCGCTGGATTGCCCGCGAACCGCGTTCGGCCGCCGATCCAAAAAAGTCTATACCATGTTCCATGGTGCTTTTGACAGCGCGGCTAACCCGCGACAGGACGACACGACGATGTGGCGCGGGCAAATAGGGGGTGCGGTTGGGAAGAACGTTCTGCACCCATGCGTTCTCCTGAAAGAATGTCTCATACACACCATCGTCATATATCGGCACGCACCATGTTATCCAGTACAAAAAATACATATCGGGAATACCCTCAATCGGGGGGTTCGCAATAGATGAAAAATGTAACGCGTTATCACCGGCATAAAAACTGAGACACACTGTATCGCGCACAACACCCTCTCTCGGGCGCCGTCCCAATATATGGACATACCCCGTGCACAAAAGCCGCACAAACCAGAGATGATGAGATCGTGCAACAATAAACAGATCAACATCGCTGTTCTCTTTTGCCGCACCGAGCCCAACGGTATTACACGCGCACACCATCCGCACAAAAGGGAATCGTGAGAAAACTCGCGTCATGTTTTGCGCGATATGATATTTCCGATCAGCAAACACCGTCCGTTCACGTCGAATATCTGAAAGGGCGCCCCTCCCGGCCAGTACATAAAACCCGTCGCACTGCTCAATACGCGCGCGAAGGGATGATGAAGAATATACGGTGCGAACAACATCTGAAAAGGCACTGTGCTCAGCACCTTCCAGAACGCACGCATGCTTCCATAGCTCAAAAAGCGTGAGTGGATAATCAAGCAAATCGAAGAAAATAAGCGCGCGGAGAATTATTTTTTCACAATCGTGTGTCATAGGGATGCGTTGACGAACAGGCGTGTTCATTGTATACTGATTTGGTTATTTTTAAAAGAATTTTACACGGATAACACTCTTTGAACGGCATTTTTTCCATGAAAAAAAAATTCATTGATTCATTGAAAACAGTCCTTCTTCACACTACCGCATACCTTCTCAGGGGCATTAAATTTGCGTTGGAAAAATTATCCGGTGCCGCCGAGCCGACTGCCAGAATAGCACTTACATTCTACAATGCGGTACTGCACCCCCCTATCCTCATCGGATATTCATGGTACGTGAAAGGGGTACTTTCCCTTCAAAGGCGCGGTGTCACCGTCCGTCACCCACTCCTTTCATTGGTATCACGCGGACATTTCCATCATGCCATTCTCATTGGAATATTTTTGATCGTATTGGGACATACGGTTTATTTAAAAAACACGAACGCGCAAGAATTTTTTATTCCCCACAACGCGATCTCTCGTCTTTTCTTTGCCGATGATGAATTTTCAATCACCACGGAAGGATCGCAACAGAATAGCGAACAAGAATACATCGACCAGATAGGTATGCGAACGCAGCCAACACTGCAAGATGCCAGCACTCAACGTGAAGCGAATCCAACCCCTGATCCCGGAACCATCTCCGCTATTCCCGACGCCCTTGTAAAGCCGGCTCTTCCAATCATACAAAAAGAACCCTACAAGACAACAGCTATTCAAACGTACAGCGTACAGCAGGGCGATACGCTTGGCGGTATCGCGCGCGCCTTCGGCATTAAGATTGCGACACTGCTTGAATCAAACAACCTCACGGAAAGATCGTTTATTCACGAGGGGCAGAAGCTTGTTATCCTGCCGGTAAACGGCATTCAATACCGTGTGCGGCGCGGTGACACCTTGGCACAAATCGCGCTGGATTACCAATCGACGATAAGTAAAATTATGGAGGCAAACCATCGGGATAGCGCAAACGATATTGCAATCGGTGAACTGCTTATTATTCCCGACGCTGTGGTGCGGCGCGTGCAAATACCCCCGCAACCCAAACAGCAAAATCTTATCGCGCGCATTAGAAACGCGATTGTACCCCCGTCATCAAGGAGTCGAGCTGCCCGCGGATTGTTTATCTGGCCAACGTCTGCCAGTCGGGTGACGCAATACTTTAGCTGGCGCCACACCGGTGTCGATATCGCGGGTCCGACGACAAATCGTATTTTTGCCGCCGGCGACGGAAAAGTTATATTCGCCGGGTGGGCAAACGGCTACGGGTACTCAATAGTCGTTGACCATGGCGGTGGCATTAAAACGCGGTACGGACATTCACGCCTTCTCTATGTGAAGTCAGGGGACTATGTGTCTCAGGGGCAAACAATCGCAATGGTCGGCAGTACCGGCAGATCAACTGGACCGCATCTTCACTTCGAGGTGATGAAGAATAGTATTCGCGTTAACCCGTTCGGATATATCAAATAACCGCGAACTGCGAAACTAAGCCGCTACCGACGGACGGTATTGCAGTGCCTCCGCGATATGACGCTGGAGAATGGATTCGCACCCATCAAGG
>CAYJLM010000067.1:0-8290 GCA_964370875.1 uncultured Gammaproteobacteria bacterium
ACGGTAAGCAGTATGAAACGAGCCACTATAACCTGGATGTTGTTATCTCCATCGGTTATCGAGTAAGCTCATTGCGCGGCACACAATTTCGTATCTGGGCAACTCAACGATTGAAGGAATATATCGTGAAGGGGTTTACCATGGATGACGAGCGATTATCTGATGGCCGTGTTGCCAAAAGCTATTTTGAGGAGCTTGAGAAGCGGATTCGTAAAATTCGCACGTCTGAAAAGAATTTTTACCAAAAAGTCAGAGATGTGTTTGCGACCAGCGCAGACTACAATCCAAAAGTAGATTGCGCGAAGCAATTCTTCTCAATCGTACAGAACAAATTTCATTTTGCGATCACGGGATTGACTGCTGCAGAAATTGTAGTCAATCGTGTAGATGGCGAGAAGGCGAACATGGGATTAACAAACCGGAAAGGAGAGATCATTACGCGTGAGCAGGCGGAGATCGCAAAAAATTATCTCGAAGAATTGGAGTTGAGACGACTGAATCTGCTTGTTGAACAATTCTTATCCTTTGCTGAGCTGCAGAGCGTTGAGAAACGAGTGATGTGCATGAAAGACTGGATACAAAAACTCGATGATTTCCTTCGCCTTAATGATAAGGAAATTCTTAGTGATGCCGGTAGTGTGTCACATAAGGATATGGAGCAGAAAGTGAGAAGCGAGCTCGAGCGGTTCAATCAAAAACAGATAGGAGATGGGAAAAAATTAAACAACGTATGAGCGACAGCGATATTTCAATCCGATTCGGAAAGCGCGTCAGGGAGTTGCGTCTTGGCAATAACTTATCGCAAGGCAAACTTGCGAAACTTCTTGATGTTCATCCGACATACATCAGCGGCATAGAGCGAGGCAAGCGAAACTTGTCGCTTAAGAATATTGAGAAAGTTGCGAAGGCACTTAAGGTTTCCATTATTGATCTACTGATGTGAATTCGCGGGGCAGTTATTTGCCAAGAGCTACGGGGAGGGGTATAATAGGACACGACAGCGCACGACTTCCATTATTAATAATAACCTATTTATATGAATATTAGACATAGACTGAGTAGTATACTAGTTTTTTCTTGTTTGGCGCTTTCTCCGCTAAGCGTGTCAGCGGGAGATATTTCGTCTTTTTCGGCGACTAAGGCACATTATCACTATAAGTCAGGCACCATTATTTTTTCCGAAACGGTTGGCAGTGATATTCGCCTCACGGCAATTGATAATAGGGGAAGAAAAAATACTCTTGCCACATATAGTGCAGATTCTGATTCCAATAACTGTGCAAAAATTGGCGATGTGAACGTATCGCCAAGAGGTTGGCTTGCTTTTGTTGAAGTAACAGGTTGTGTGGAGGGCGGATTGACGGAAGTATTTGATCTGAGGTCTGGTAAGAAGATTCAAAAGGAAGAGGAGGGCATTCTTCTTTTTAATCCAGGTAAGGATGTTTTCTTCTCTAAAGATGCATCGCGTATGGCAATTCGAACGGAAGGAAATGAGTTGATGGGTACACTTGCATCAATTTATGTCCAGAATCCAAAAACTTTGAAACTTAAGAGTATTTATTCAATTGGTATCAAAGAATACATGCCGGTTTATGAAAAATATGGTGAGGATGCCAGACTTACTCTTGATAAAATAAAATTTAATGGAAATCAGTCGGTTTCCTTTGTAAAGATTGTGAAAAGTGGTTCTGGAAAGGTGCTAAAAAGGACACCTTCTGTCTATAAATTTTCTAAGTAATTCAGCGCTACAACAAAATAATTTTGTTGCTTATTTCTGTGAACTTCGCGGCCTCACAACCACCTTAGCCATTGAATTGCCGCCAGGCGAGAGGTGGCCATGGCAAGAAAAAGGGGTGGGGGGAAAATGAATTGCCATAATCGCATCTCGCCTCGTCTCGAAGGAACCCAAATAGAAGCGGCGGTTCTATTCCTTTCGCTCCGTTCATTTAAGCGGAGAAGGGATGGTGGGGAGCTAGTCCGCCTTCGCTCTCGCTACGGCGCGATCCGAGTCAGGGTTGGAAGTCAGGGTTCTCCTCGAAATATATTCGAACTTCGTCCAATACACACCGAGTGAATTCAGATTCAGGTTGCCGCCAAAAAGCGGAATTGGTGCTTTATGAATATGGGAAAATATAAATTTGTTAATCTGGCGGTGTTCATAATTTTTTTTGGCACAGCCCTTTTTGAGGCATTCCAAAAACAGAACTGGATAGAGGTGACACTCTTTTTGGCCTTGGGCGTATTGTCGCTTTGGGCTGATTCTCAAAGAAAGACTTGAAGTAGTCTTTGTGGTGAGTCCATTGGAACACTGAACACACACTTTATGGAAATAACAAAACATTTCACCGCGACGACATATATTGTGCACAAGGCCAAGGTGCTTTTGCATCTGCATAAAAAATTGGGGTTTTGGATCCCTGTGGGCGGTCACATCGATCGCGATGAACTGCCGGAAGACGCGGCGTTGCGAGAGATTAAAGAAGAGTCGGGACTGGACGTGGAGCTGTATAATCCAGACAAAAATCTTGGGATGAAAGATGTCAGGCAACTCATGCGTCCAATGCATATACTGCTCGAGAACATAAATCAGTTTCATCAGCACATTGATTTTATCTACTACGCGATATCGAACACGGATGTACTGAATCCGCACGACGGAGAAACAACAAATTTGCAATGGTTTTCTCGGAATGAAATAGAAGTATTGCAAAATGCGCCGGGGAACGTAAGGGCACTTTCTCTAGAGGCGCTTGATTTCCTGGGTTCTGTGTAGCAAGAGGTGAAAATAAAAATATCGCCGCACGGCAGTACGGCGGTATTTTTGTTGTCTCGGCATATTGGGTGTATAATAAGCATACATATGCACTATAGAATAATTACCGCCTTAGCAATTATTGTCGGAGTTGAAGCATGCAGGGTCATTCTTGGCTGGGTATTTGGCATTGATTGGCTGACCCGGATTACACCTGCGGGGATAAACATGAAATTTCCTACGGCAGTCTCTTTCTTAATGAGCGCCGTTGGTCTTTATTATATTTCCCGAACGGCCAAAGACGACCACGGCACCGCGCAGATTGTGTTGCCCGGCATTGCCTTGTTAATTTTTTCAATAATGTCCGCTCTCTTTGTGTCTGCTGTATTTGGTGTTAAGACAGGGTTGGATAGCCCCTTTACCAAAGAGGCAAGCTCGATCTATGCCGCCGGTGCAGGGATGCCGGCGCTCCCTACAATGATTAATTTTGTTTTGTTTGGGTTCGCATGCATTTTTTCTTTATTTCCGGGGGGCACTCAACGAAGAAGCATCTTGATAGCCGGGTGCATAATTTTTTTGATTGGCCTGATCGGTATGGCGGGGTACATACTGCAGGTACCACGGCTCTATTATGAGCTTGGCGGGCCCTTTGTTCCAATCGCTTTCAATACGGCAATCCTCTTTGTCTTGTTGGGCGCTGGACTCAGTATCATAGGAAGACACAAAAACAATGAAGCTTAATACAAAAATAATTTGTATTATTTCAGAGCTAGCACTTATCCCGCTTCTATTGATGGGTTTTATTGGCTATTCGAGTTTTAAAATTGAGAACACGCGCCAAATTCTCGCCGGCCTTGATGCGGTCGCACAGATACAGAAAAGCCGCATACAGGAAGAGCTTAGAGATAAAAAAGAGCTTTTCGGTCTCTTTATTAACGGAGCGGCACTGCAATCGTACATACAGGAATATAGCGCAAGCCCTTCTGTTGACACCTCAAAGAAAATAAGTAACGAACTGGTCGGGGTAGCAAGAGGGACTGGGAGCATTCAGGAAGCGTTTATTGCAGATGCGGCGGGGGTGGTTTTCTCATCCACCAACGCAAGTCTTATTGGGCAGAATGTTAGCGGAGAGGATTTTTTTAAGGATGGCCTTCAACGCAATGGTGTCGTAACACTTCGAATCAACAAGCCATCAGAAAAGCTGCTCCAGTATCTATCGGGGCCAATTATCGTGGAAGGCAAAACAGTTGCCGTAGCTGTCATTGTTGACCGCGCAGATGATATTATTTCTTTGGTTTCGGACTATGTGGGGGGCGGAAAGACCGGGGAGACGCTGTTGACAAGAAAGGACGCACGGGGCAATGCGGTATTTATTACACCTGCTCGATTTGACCCTCATGCGGCTTTCACGCGCGTTGTGCCAAAGGACAAGGTGAATGTTCCCGCGGTGCATGCTGTTCAGGGCGAGGAGACTACATTTGCCAATGCCGTGGATTATCGGGGCGTGCCGGTCTTTGCCGCCACGCGCTATGTTAAGGAGGCAGATTGGGGCATTGTAGTAAAAATGGATAAGGCTGAGGCCATGGAGCAAATGAATAAGCTACAGGGACTCTTTTGGCTTATTGTGCTTATAGTAATACTGCTGATTATCGTTATTGGGGCTATCATATCGCGCTCAATCACTACCCCAATATGGCAATTGGCGGCGCTGGCTAAAAAAATAGCGAGCGGAGACTTATCTCAAAGCATTCTGGTTACTTCTCGCGACGAGGTCGGTGAGCTTGGAGGTGCTTTTAACGACATGACAAAAAAACTGCAAGAGTATCAATATGGCCTGGAAGAAAAAATAAAAGCAAGAACGGCAGAGCTTTCAGAAAAGACCGACTATATACTTCAAGAGAAGGTAAAAGATGAAGCAATCTTGAGCAGTATCGGTGAGGGGGTTATTGCGACAGATGAAGGAGGGAGGGTGCTTTTTATGAATACATTTGCACTGGCCGTCTTTGGACTGAAAGAGAGGAATGTTAAGGGAAGATTTCCGACCGAGCTCTTTGAAATAAGCGATGAGGGTGGAAATATAATACTCAAAGACAGCTGTCCGGTAGCAAACGCAATCAAAAAAAGAGAAAAGATCTCCACGTCGGATTATTATTATTCTCGTCCGGACCGAAGTCGATTTCCCGTTACTATAACGGTAGCCCCGGTTATATTAAACGGCGCGCTTGTCGGTACGATCGAGGTTTTTCGTGATATAACGAAAGAAAAAGATATCGACAAGGCAAAAACGGAGTTTGTTTCATTGGCCTCGCATCAGCTGCGATCACCCCTTTCCATTATAAAATGGTATTCAGAAATGTTGTTGTCGGGCAGTGCAATGAAATTAAGGAAAAGGGAAAGAGAATACATGAAAGAGATCTATCGCAGCAATCAAAATGCAATTGATCTGGTTGATACTCTGCTGGATGTCTCACGCCTTGAACTCGGGACGTATATTGGTGAGCCGTCGATGGTAAATGTTGCAAAGGTTGTAAGAGGCGTGATTGCCGAGAAAAAACTTACCATAAAGGAGAAGAAATTAAAGTGCATCTTTTCGACAAGGGAAGGTAAGCCGATTATTCAGACGGATCCGAAGCTGCTGCGCATGGTGTTTCAGAACCTTCTTTCAAATGCCATAAAATATACTCCGTCAAAAGGGAAAATTGTCATGTCTCTTTCTGCCCCCGAAAAGACAACAATTCTTTTTAAGATTTCTGATACGGGGCACGGCATACCACGGGACCAGTACGGCAAACTGTTTACAAAGTTTTTCAGAGCGTCTAATGTGAGGCAGAGGACAGAAGGAACAGGCCTTGGGCTCTATATTGTAAAATCAATCACTGAAAAGCTCGGGGGCACTATTCGGTTTGAATCGGAAGAGAACAAGGGAACGACTTTTTTTGTAAGCATTCCGATCGCATAGGACGGATGACATGGAGAACTATGGAAAAACGATATCTTGAACCAAAAGACTTTACGCCGACAATGGGCGCGTATTCACACGGAATTACGGTTGATGTGGGAGATAGCGAAATGATCTTTGTTACGGGTCAGATCGCGATGGATAAAGATGGCACTGCCGTCGCGCCTGATGATATTTCAAAACAGACCGAATTTGTTTTTCAAAATATCAGCGCAATTTTAGCAGAAGGCGGTGCATCGCTGGACGATGTCGTTAAGGCCGTGATTTATGTCACGGACATTTCGAAGTTCAAAGAAATTTCCGCCATTCGCAACAAATATTTTGCCGTCTCAAAACCCGCAAGCACGCTGGTTGAAATTTCTAGGACAGTAAAGGAGGGATGTGATATTGAGATTGAGGTGCTAGCGATAAGGAAGAAGTGAATTTTGTATGAAAATATATCTTGCGGGAAGCGTGCCGAAAGGCGACGAGGAAGAAAAGACATTTGATAATTGGCGGCACCGATACCGAGCTATTCTTGAGCAGATATTCGATGCGGAATACATTGATCCATATGATAGAGATTTGGATGAAAAGGATTTTTTGCTTGTTCTTGGTAAAGATTGTGCTGAAATTCAGGACAGTTCTTTAATTGTCGTGAATGCAGAGCAAAAACTTGGGGCGGGCACGGCGCAAGAGCTTGTGATCGCCAAGTATTTTAAGAAACCAGTCGTCACTGTCCTGCCAAAGGATACGCCACATAGGCGCACAAATCTCCTTTTTCGCGGCCAGCGGATTGATGACTGGATACACCCGTTTATTTTTTCCTTTTCAGATTTTATCATCGAAGACATCACTGAAATCCATAGCATAAAAGACAAGCTCAGCAACAACGAAAACGTAAAAAGTATAATGATTATCGATGTGGCAGCCGAGCATTATAGGAATAGTCAAAAGGGATAGCGCATGTATGGGAAAAATAGAAAAACCAACAAGCGACCATTCGGACAGGACGGAGAGGATAGAGAAAATAATCACTCTCTCTGAGGTGAATATTGAGCGGGTTGACACTGCCGGGTTTCACGGAACGAGCATTCATTCAATGAGGGGCTGTATAGACAGCGGGGTTCTGTCAGGCGGTGTTATAGAGGATTCCAGTCACCAGTATCGGTACGGCGATATCTTCATTTACCCATTTGATGAGTCAAGGCAGCGCGAGAATAGAAAACAGATTATTGAGGATACCGCGGGGTACGCAAAGATGGTGGCCCGGCGCCACTATATTCTTGAGCTATTGCGTCTTGATTTTGACAACCCCAAACACCATTTTCTCGCCGAAGAACTTATGGAGCTGAAAAATGTGAAATGGAGCAATGAAGAGCTTGCCCGCGCCCTCGATGATTTTGCCGCTCTGCGGCTTGGGAGAAAAAAGAATAAGGAGGACGTTGAACGATTGCGCCTGGAAGTTGAAAGCGCTGTTAAGGGGGCGGGAGAGATTCGCGGCTTTGTTTTTGCCCTCCACCCGCGTGTTGCCGTTGATTTTGAACAGCAGCCAGGCGACCCGGGAGAAAAGGATGTGCGTATTTCATGTCCCCGTGGGCTTTCGCTTGAATATATTTCCGGGATTGCCCCCCAGGGCGAGCAAGAGAAAGAGTATATACAGTCACTGAAAAACCAGCTTCAGGGTCAACGTATTGAAAGTCAGTAAAAAATACCCTACACTTGAAATACGTTTTAAACATCATTATTCATCATCGTATTATCTATGGAAGAGAAAATGGAAGAGCACGAAATGCCGCAAGAGGCCATGGCGGAAAAACCTCGCGCATCTCACGATGTAACCGTGAAGATAAACATGCGGATTATTGTCGGAGTTGTTGTGGTTATTTTTATCGCGGCGGTGTTGTATTACTTCAAAGGAGCATTTGTTGTCGCTCTTGTAAACGGCACTCCAATCAGCCGCTTGAGTGTCATTCAAGAGCTTGAGAAACAATCCGGAAAGGCCGCACTCGAATCCCTTATTACAAAACAGCTTATTGAGAACGAGGCGCGCAAGAAAAATATCACAGTCAGCAATGACGAGGTGAGCGCGGAAATCAAGAAGATAGAAGATCAGCTGGCAAAGCAGGGGGGATCACTTCAGGCGATATTGAGTCAGCAGGGGATGACTGAGGATCGGCTCAGAGAACAGATTGGACTCCAGAAAAAAATTGAGAAGATTATTGCGGATAAACTAGCGGTGAGCGATGCGGATGTGGATGCATATATCCAAAACAACAAGGTCACACCCGCAAAAGACGAAAAGCCCGAGGATATGAAGAATAGAATTAAGGAACAGCTCAAGCAGGACAAGTTTAGCCAAGAGGCAGATGCTTGGGTTGCGGCGGTAAAGGACGGCGCGAAGATTCAGTATTTTGTGGATTATAAGTAACCGCGCACAGCAGCTCGAACAGAAAAAAACTCCGCATTAGGTTGCGGAGTTTTTTTGTGTCAACGGTATTAGAGCCCATCAAATAACTACCCCAATGTATGTTCTTCCGGATCATTTCCGCCCAATTTTCTCCCAAAAAGTTGCTGAACTTGTCAGAATACAGTAAGTA
>CAYJLM010000068.1:0-8162 GCA_964370875.1 uncultured Gammaproteobacteria bacterium
GGTACATAGAGGCATTGGCTATGATAGAAAATGGTTGCGATGGTAAATCCCTTCTTTGCATATTTGTTTAGCGTTCGACCCGTATCGGCGATATCGTCGACGATGAGTACTGACGTGTCTGTTGGCCGTTGTGCCATGGGAATATCAAGCGCATGGGACAGGCAGACCGCGAGCGGAAGCCCGCCCCGAGCAGGCCCCCAGACAGCCGAAAATTGTTTGTTGAGCCGCTTAATTTTTCTGGAAAGCTTTTTAACATCCGAGTCAAATTCGGTCCAGGAGTAATAGGTTTTTCCGATTGCTTTGCGTTCGCGTTTCATAGTTTGTCCATATAGTTGCTTAGTGCTGTCGGGATCTGCGAATGCAGGGGGTCGGGAAGTGAAGTGATTTCAAACCAATCAATTTCATCAATCTTTTGTGGATCGCCGTTGGAAACACGTGAAGGGTCGATGTGAACCTTGAAGTCAAAAGCAATCCAATGGGTCGGAGTGCCATTGACAATGCGGTGCACCTCGCGAAATCCCAGAAATTCATGATCGATAATCTCCGCGCCATATTCCTCTTGTATTTCTCTGCGCAGGGCATCTTCAAGCAGTTCACCGTGTTCCACGCTACCACCGCCAACATCCCAGCATCCTTGTTCGTCACGCGCGTTCGCACTGCGCTTATGAAGAAGATATCGCCCATTTCCATCATGGCAGAAAAAGATGACCGCAACCCCTGGACAATCAATTCCTTTTATCATAATTATAGACGATCTGAGAACCACTGACCGGAAAGCTTCATCAGTGTTTCCAGCGAGTTGTTAAAAAAATGATTCTCTCCTTCCAGAATTTCCAGTCGGGATTTGCCAGAAAGATATGGCATCGCCTCTTTTGAATAGATAATCGGGACATCGGTATCGTCACTTCCATGGATAATGAGTACTGGACACGTAATGCGCGAAAGAAGCTCCTTTGTGTTAATTTCGGTACGCTCTCTGAGCACCTCTTTATCAAGGACGACAGATGATCGCAAATATGGTTGCATCTTTTGTATGGTAAGATGGCCTTCGCGTTCAAATTCAGCCAGCTCATCAGGCGAATATTTTTCTTCCGCATCCCACCTGTGTGTGACCGGCGCCCAGAGCACAAGTGTTTTGATGTCGGGATCCCATACTCTCAGCGCAATAAGGCCGCCAGCGCTTGACCCCTCAATTCCTATTGCAGTATATCCCAGCGACCGGACATATTCGATTGCCGATCGGAGATCTTGCACCTCTTTTGTAACCGAGACAGTATCGTTGTCGCTTTCACCACAACCGGAAAAATCAAATGTCAGCGCGCTGATGTTGTTCTGCGCGAGCGTTTGCGCAAGAAGTGTTGATTTTCCAAATTGGTCGCTACCAAATCCATGTGCGCTAATCACAATCTTTTTCGGATCGCGCGCATAGAGATGTCCGGACAACATGACACCTCGTGAGGTCGGTATGGATACTTTTTTCCAAAGATGATATGTCCATCCCGGTTGCCATACCCAGTGGGTGGATACGGAAACTTTAAGGGGAACAGCGTTGATCCATCGTTCAAGCCCGTATTGGGTGGCGCGGTGACCGATGATCATGACGGTCTTTCCGTCATGGGTTTGAGATATTTCATTGAGAAAGCTGAGCACGCGAAAAGATGTGTCCGCATAGCATTCACCACCTGGAAATGGATCAGTGATTCTATTCGGACGCTCTTCCTCGACCTCCTTGCTAGGTCTGCCGGTCCAATCCCCATAGTCGCATTCTCTCAGCCGCGCATCTTTGATGATCGGAATATTCCGACCGTCAAACGCGATCTCCGCAGTGCGATACGCACGGGAAAGATCGGAACAAAACACCGCATCAAAATGCGTATCGATCCAGCGCGCGCCCAGCTCGCGAGCTTGTTCTTCGCCGAGAGGGGAAAGTTCAACATCATTATGGCCGGACGCTTTCTTCTGTTCGTTGTCAGGCGTTGTTGCGTGCGCCTCAAAAACAATCGCTATCATACATTAATACGCTTGACCGAAATACCATCGATGAACGGCTTGCTTCCCACATCCAATACAAGTGCCATTTTCTTCTGGTAGATCAAAAGGGCGGCACCGCGTCGTTGCTTTTGTTTCTTCTTTTATCCGTGCTTCGCAGGAAGTATCTTCGCACCACAGCGCGGAAATAAATCCCCGAGGTCCTCGCATGATTTCTTTGAATGCCTCATAGGTATCGACCGTATGGGTATTGTTGGCAAGAAATTGTTCCGCCTCTTTGAGTAGATTATTCTGAATCAGATCAAGTAGTGTCGGAATTGCCGTGCTTAGCTCTGCTAGTGGTACGGCGATTTTTTCACCGGTATCTCTCCGCACTGCTGTCACTTTTTCTTCCGCAAGTTCACGAGTGCCAACTTCCAGTCGCACCGGAACACCTTTGAGCTCCCATGTGTTGATGCGAAATCCAATCGTTTCATTTTCCGATGAGTCTATCTGTACGCGAACACCCTGTTTTTTAAGAGTATCACTTATCTTTTCCGCCGCCTCTATGAGGATTGCCTCGGCCTTGATCGGGAGAACAATGACTTGAATAGGGGCAAGGCGCGGGGGGAGACGCAGGCCACCGTCATCACCATGCGCCATGATCATACCCCCGATGGAACGCGTTGAAAGCCCCCAGCTTGTCTGCCATCCATAGTCTGATGCACCTTGAGCATTCTGAAATGATATATTGAACGGTTTTGAGAAATTTTGACCCAGGTCGTGCGACGTACAGGATTGAAGTGCCTTTCCCTCGGGCATAAGTGTTTCATAGGTGAGGGTCGTGTCCGCGCCGGCAAATTTTTCTGATTCAGATTTTCTTCCGACATATCCAGGCAATGCAAAAAGCTCCGTATACACCTTTTTATACATATCCATCGCCCAAGTTACCATATCCCACGCCTCTTCATTCGATGCATGGACGGTATGTCCTTCTTGCCACAAGAATTCGGTAGTACGCAAAAACAAGTAGGTTCTTTTCTCCCAGCGAACAACATTGTTCCATTGATTGATCATAAGGGGTAAATCGCGCCATGAGTGGATCCAGCGTGAATACGCGTCGTACATGATCGTCTCGCTTGTGGGGCGCACGATAAGCTTTTCTGCCAGCTCCTCGCCCCCGCCAATAGTGACGACTGCCAGTTCCGGCGAAAATCCTTCGACGTGCGCCTCTTCTTTTTTTAGGAGCGACTCAGGGATAAAAAGGGGAAAGTACGCATTTGACACACCCTTTTCTTTGATGAGGGCGTCCATTTCTTTCTGGATAAGCTCCCAAATAGCAAATCCATAAGGCCGATAGATCATGGTGCCTTTGGCCGGTCCGTAGTCGGCAAGTTCTGCCATAAGTACAACTTTGTTGTACCAATCGGAAAGGTTTTCAGTTTTTTTTGGAAGGTCTTTTTTTAGAAAAGCCATAGTGGAAATGCCTAAGAGCCCATCAAATAACTAGATTCCCGGTCAGTTCTGATTCAATTTTATTCCAACAATGATGATGGATGCGAAGGAATACTTACTGTATTCCGACAAGTTCAACGCATTGTTGGGGTGAAATTGAACAGAAATGAGCCGGAAGAACATGCAAGGGTAGTTATTTGATTGGCTCTAATAGTAAATGTGATTAACTGCTGGCATTCTATCTAATTTTGTCGGTAAGAGCAAGCGGCCTATAATCGGGAAATGATGGCGTGAAGCTGCGAGAATGATGTCGCGCATACAATGCCACCGGAACGTTGGGTTGTTGAGTATAAGATGCGTTTCATCCCTGCCGCGTCTGCCGCGGTCATGTCGGTTTCCTGATCGCCGATATAGACACATTCTTGCGGCAGTATGTTCAGGCGCTGTGAGGCCAGCAAGAGGGGTTCGGGATGCGGCTTGTGGTTTGCGGTGTCCTCGTACGATATAGCGACAGAAAAATGCGGTTCAAGTGTTTTTAGTTTAGCAAATTCATAGATGCTTTCTCTGATGCGGCCCGTGACAATGCCAAGTTGGTATAGAGAGCTTAGGGATGGAATGACCTCCTCAGCCGCGCGTCCCAGCGACAGAAGATTATGGTCATAGAAGCTATCTCGTCCGCGACCCATTTCCCATATTCTTTTTATCTCTTCTTCGCAAGGAGATTTTGTCAGTATTGAAATGACGTCCCACATCGGCAGGTGAAACATGGTCGAATACTGCTCGCGCGTTGGCCCCTGATACCCGGCCTGCGCGAGGAGGTTTTGAAAGAAATCAAGATTTGCCTCAAATGAATCCAGGAGCACGCCATCGACATCGAAGAGTACCGCCTTGATCATACAGTGCGCACTTTTTGTTTTGAAAAAAGATTTTGAATACTGGGAAGAGCTGCGGCTATGATAATGCACATACCACCGACAGCTATTTTTATCGTAAGCGGTTCATGGAATATGAAAATGCCAAACGCTATACTAAACACAATCTCTGACAATCCAATAAGCGCTGCCACGCTTGCATCTATGTGTTTTACGCCCGCGACAACAAGCCAAAAACCGAAGATCGAAACGAAACTGTAACACACCTGCCAGAACCAAGACATCGAAATGCTTGGGGTAATTTGTGGCTCGCCTATCGCAATAGAGATAACGAAATTTGTAAGCAGAATGATGATCCAGCCCAGGAGAACAATAGATAGCGGTGAGTAGGCGCCTGTTAATTTTTTTGAAAACGTAACCTCGCCGCCGCTTGCGACTCCAGTAACAATCGCCATTGCTCCGGCAACCAGAGCAAAAGACAGGACAGAGAAAGAGTACACGAGGTACATGCCGGCAAGCGCGAGTAGCGATGAAATTATTTTTACTGCCGAAGTTTTTTCATTTAGAAAAATGACCCCCACAAGATTCATAGTCAAAAACATTGAAACAAAAAACAACAATGACGCACTGGCGATATCCATGTGATTAAATGCATAGAAGATCGGCGCCTGAGTAAATGACGTAAAGAGAAGAAATAGTGCAAGCCAGCCCAGATCATTTTTTTCAATACGAACTATTTCCTTGCGGAAATAGGCGATAGGGACAAGGACTAAGAGCACAAGAAGGGCGCGTACCCATCCTTGATAAAAATTACCCATCGAAGGACCGATGAGGCGAGACCAGACACCATAGCTTGCAAACATGAGTGTCGAGAGAAGCACAAGAAAGCTTCCGAATGATGCTTGGTGGTTTTTCATGAGAGTAAGAAAGAGCCGGTGCTCCTTGACTGGCAATCTAAGAAAGCACAGCGAGAAATGCAATAATTGCTTCGTCAATTTTTCTCGTATATGATATTCTTTCGTCGATACTCATTTTTTTATATCGGATACCACCTGATTCACTGAGCTGGAAAGGGGCTGTTAAGTCATCCGAAAGTATTTTTTCCAGTCGATTCTTTTTATTGTTATATTTTGCTGGCAGATGGCTAATGATAGACTGCATTTCAAATAGAACACCCATCAGGTGATTGACAGCTAATTTTGAATGAGGGCGTACCCATCTGACAAACTCACGTTCATTTTCAGGCGGACTCTCTCTATAGTCAGTTCGTGCTTTATCGTTGGATCCGAAATGATCGGTAATAATATATCGACTGCGAAGGTGCTTTATGATTTCGTCCACCTCTTCTTTGTTTCTTTGGATATATTCTTCCCGTGGAATAGGGATATCCACATAAGGAGTTTTTTCAAACGTCCAGCCATATTTGTCTTGAAAAAAACGAATGAATTTTTCATCCGGATTTTCTTGAGGGTCACCATCGCGTTGTTTTGTATTAGCCGTCATAATGATTTGATGCAATAATGCCGCGGGTGGGACTCGAACCCACACGTCTTGCGACGACTGATCTTAAGTCAGTTGCGGCTACCAATTACGCCACCGCGGCACGCATATATATTTTAGCCTTAAGTTAGTGATTTCACCACCCGGACCTAATCATTAATAAGAAGATTCAATTTCTGTTGCACGTCTTCAATAATGGTTTGACTGCTCCGTCCTATAAGAGTAATGGGTCTGGAAATCCAGTCAATACTCCGTATCTGATCAACCAAAATCACGCCATCAAGATCTCGGAGAGTGATAGCAATCTCAAAGGGATATCCTTTAACCTTGGAGGTTATCGGGCAGGCAAGCATCATGCCAACCCGTTCGTTATATTGTCTGGGCGAAAGCACGAGCGCTGGCCGCAATCCTTGTTGCTCACGACTCTTTGTTGGATTGAGGTTTATCCAAACAAAATCTCCTCTACTCGGAATGAAATCCTTCTTTACCATACTTCATTGCCTTGGGGTTTTCCCCAATCGAGCGGACTATGAATATTCTTTGGCGAAATCTGATCAAGAAGTTCATCGAGAGAGCGGTAGTATTTTTTTTGCGGGCGAAGCACGAGCGATTCCTTTTCTATTGTTATTACTAAGGTGCTCCCCTCATTAAGGGATAGTCGCTCCGTTATGGTTTTCGGTAGGCGGAGGCCCAAGCTATTACCCCATTTATCTATTTTTTGAATCATATGTATGCACAATAAAGAGTATATACAAAAGTATATACGTCCTCGTGGTCGTGTCAAGAGATGTTCATGCTACTTTCGCTTCAGTACCTTCTTTACTGCCGCCTTGATGGCTTTTACGGACATGCCATATTTTTCGAGAAGCTCGGTTGGTTTTCCTGATTCGCCGTAGTGATCGTTCATGCCGACCATCTCGACGGGAACAGGATGTTTTTTACAGAGAAGTTCGCAGACGGCACTTCCAGCGCCCGCCATGATCTGATGCTCTTCTACTGTTACCGCGCACTTCGTTTTTTTTACAGATGCGAGGAGGGTTTTTTCATCAAGCGGTTTGATGGTGTGGTTATTGATAACCTCACAGTCGATGCCGAGATTTTTTAGCTCTTCCGCGACGATAAGTGACTGATGTACGAGCGGTCCGCTGGCAATAATGCTGACATCTTTCCCTTTGCGGAATATTTCAGCTCGCCCGATTTGAAATGGAGTCTGTGTGGTTGTAATAATCGGAGTTTTATCACGCGCAAAGCGCAGATACGCAGGGCCTTCATGTGCCGTGATTGCGTGAGTCGCCTTGCGTGTTTCTTCATAGTCACACGGAACAACGACAATCATACGCGGCAATACGCGCATCATCGCAATATCTTCCAGTGCTTGGTGCGTTGCACCATCCGGGCCAACGGAAATTCCGGCGTGCGCGCCCGCAATCTTTACATTTATATTGTTTATACACGTACTGACACGAATTTGATCCCAGTTTCTGCCCGGAGAAAAGACGGCATAGCTGGAAATAAAAGCGATCTTTCCCGACAATGCCAGACCGGCTGCGACACCAGCCATATTTTGCTCGGCAACCCCGCATTCGAAGAATCGATCGGGATAGTTTTTGGCAAATTCCAGTACGCGCGTTGATTCGGCCAGATCACCGGTCAACACAACAACGGCTGGGTTGGATTTACCGAGCTGGACAAGAGCATCGCCATAACCATTTCGAGTTGGAACTTGTTTGACGTCTTTTGAGAGCAAGCTGGGATTGAGAAAAAGAGCATCTTTTTTCATAGAGTAGAGTGCACGGCGGTTGATTAACAATATATCTATCATAGCATAATTGACGGGAGTAATCCAATAAGCGATACTGTCAGTATATGAAAAAAGGGTATCGATTACATTGGCGTTGCCGCAGGAGTAATGGTTTTCAATAACGAAGGCAAGGTTCTTATTGCAAAGCGGGGACCGCTGGCAAAAAATGAGTGTGGTAAGTGGGAATTTCCCGGTGGGGCAGTGGAATTCGGAGAGCGCTGTGGGGACGCGGTGAAGAGAGAGGCGAAAGAAGAATTTGATATTGATATCGAAGTTGTGGAATTCCTTTGTTTGGTTGATGATATCTTGCCGGATGAACACCAGCACTGGGTCTCACCGTCATATATCGCAAAATATATTTCGGGAAATGTGCGAATTATGGAACCGGGAAAACTTGACGAAGTTAAATGGGTCCCATTGGACGAAATTGATGCTTCAATGCTGAGTCAGGCAAGTAGAAATGATTTTATGGAATACAACAAAAAGTACGGGAAGCGACCGCCGAAAAATTAATGGGAGCTCAAGTGCTCGCTAATAAAATTATTGTTGTGCGGTAATAATATGTC
>CAYJLM010000069.1:0-8100 GCA_964370875.1 uncultured Gammaproteobacteria bacterium
GCGTGGCCCAGATGCGGAACTGCGTGCCGCGCGGCGATTTCACGCGGTAGCCGACGGAGATGATGACGTCGAGGTTGTAGTGCTGGGTCTCGTAGGATTTGCCGTCGGAAGCAGTTATCCGGAATTTCCGGATAACTAAACCTTCTTTCAGCTCCCCTTCTGCGAATACGTTCTTAATATGCTCATTTACCGTCCTGACGTCCTTATCAAAAAGCTCCGCCATCTGCTTTTGTGAAAGCCAAACGGTGTCGCCATCGAGATGTACCTCTAATTTCGCCTGTCCGTCTTCGGAGTTATAGATGATAATCTGATTGTTCTTTTCTTCGATCATAAGCCATTGAATTGCCGCCAGGCGAGAGGTGGCCATGGCAAGAAAAAGGGGTGGGGGGAAAATGAATTGCCATAATCGCATCTCGCCTCGTCTCGAAGGAACCCAAATAGAAGCGGCGGTTCTATTCCTTTCGCTCCGTTCATTTAAGCGGAGAAGGGATGGTGGGGAGCTAGTCCGCCTTCGCTCTCGCTACGGCGCGATCCGAGTCAGGGTTGGAAGTCAGGGTTCTCCTCGAAATATATTCGAACTTCGTCTGGGAAGTATCGAGCGAAATCAGATTCAGGGTTTTTGGCAAATTTGGTATCGGCGCTGTGCGCCGATACAATTTCAGGCCAGAATTCAGATTTTGATTTCATTCGGTGTTTTTTGATTGATGTTCGAACTTCCGCATTGCCGACCGCACTTTGTTTTTGGGTTTCAAAAATGCCTTCAAAATTGCGGAAAAATACCATGCCGAGGCGCTTTGCGCCGAGGCAACATCTTTCAATTTCGCTGAATGTAAAACCTGGCGGAGGAGGTGGGATTCGAACCCACGGAGCCTGTTACGGCTCAATCGCTTTCGAGGCGATCGCACTAGTCCACTATGCGACTCCTCCGTATTTTTCTTCAAAAAATTTGGTAAACTTTTTCACGTGCTTACTATTTGATGATCCTATCTCGTTAAAGTATCGGGCAATCTCATCTTCGCGACGGAGAGATACGTTCCATTTTGAATTATGCGTCGGATGGTATCCTCTTCGCTCAAGCTCCGCCTTAAAAAAATCCAAGAGCGGGAGGGACCGATTTGTAAAGCTCATCGCACAATTAAAATACATTCTCCCCTTAATTCTATGTTTGTCAACATAGAAACATCCATCAGTGTCAAAAAGTCCTTTCAGACAAGCGCTTCTTGCTCTCTTTACCACCATAACGCATTTCGGGATGCCGACTTGCTGTCGAACCTTGTCCCCCCTTTTCATTCCCTTCTTTAAAAGATATTCGACAAGATCAACTCGCGATGCCGTAATTGCTATAACATTTTTCTTTTTTTGATCGATCCATGACGGCGTAAATCCAAAAACTTCCGTGAAAAGATTCTGGATGTGCAGCGCGAATTCAAAATCATCAATCCTGTGAACCGTCACGACCACCTGCATCTGAGCAATCGTACCATCACCAAGAATAATACCAATACACTCGGCGAGTTTTTCTAAATTTTTTGGTTTGCAAATTTTCTTCCTTACAATAAATCCTCGTTCTCTCGCCCAGTCAGGGTTTTTCATTAATTTTTGCGTGCTGGCCAGTCCCCCCTTTCTTCGTCCTTCCTGAGTTCCGGGCGGCCCGTAAAGTTCAATTCGACGAATGGCACCCGCCCTTCCAGCATCGGACTTATTCCAGTGTTCTTTAAGTATTTCGTATTGTGGTCTCGCAACCCGGCTAATTCTTAACAGCACTTGAAAGACGTGAGTAGGCATAAGTAACTCACCGCTCTTCCAGTCAGAAAAGCTCCGTCTGTGCACTCCGCATATTTTTCCGAGTTTTTCAAAAGAAAAGCCAGTCCTCTCTCTGACGTCAGAAAAAAATTTTTCGGGTGCAGCTAACAGGCGAACCCTTGACATACCACTAACATATCAATTATGTTGCCAGTATACCATATTTAAACCCTCTATAGCAACCCTCCGAATATGAGCCCCCCCCTATTATTTCTTCTTCACTGTCTTCTTAATATCCTTCTTTGCCTCATCAACAAGAATCGGTTGTTTTAGCTCTTTTGTCAAGCCGTCGGCGCTCGAGAAATAGACGTCCTTCTTGCCTGCTTTCATCGTGAGAACAAAAGCATACTCCCCCTTTTTCTTTGGTGGCGCTATCTTAAAAATAACCGTTGCCGTCTTTCCCGGTTTTATGCTTATCGTGTCCACCACCTTCTTACTATCCCACGACGAGTGATAAAAAACACTCGGGCTTGTTCCGTCGGTATTATGCGCAAGTAGTTGTGCGGATTTTATTTCCTTTGTCCCCGTATTTTTTATCGTCATACTCACGGTCGGACGCCAGGTATTCTGAATAATGCGCGGAATATTTTTTCCCGACAATTCAACAATATATGACGGGACAACCGTGACGATCAGTGGGCGCTCGTCGCTTCCTGAAATTTTCTCTGAACTATGGGTGAGGGAAACCATGCCGACAGTATCTCCAATAATCTTTCCTGAAAGTGAAATAGTAAATGTCGCTTTCTCGCCGGGTGCTACTGTTTTTTCATTAAACGTGATTTTTCCTTCTCTTATTTTCTGTGCAACATCCTTCAAGGGAAACTCCCCGCCGTCAATCCCAACCACACCAAACGTCACCTCGCCCCGCGTCCATGTCCTCGTTCCCTTGTTCATAAACTGAACCTGAGCTTGCGCGTGGTCATCATCGGCTATTGTCACATGAAGATCGCCATCGCTTTGCGCCGCGTACTCGAGGCCGCTATTCGTAACGGGAATCTCCACCTGGCTTCCTGCCAACCATCCATTCTCGCCAACCGCCAACACAAATTTCTGCACCGAGTGATATTCAGTCGGAGCTTGGGTCAGATGAAATGAAAACGTACCAATCTGGCCCGGATTGACGTTGGGTGTTTGAAGCGTGGCAACAAAATAGTCTTTCGGATTACTGCTTTCTTGTATGGTTTGCCCGTCTTTCCCGCCATCGTCGACGACGGCAATATGCACCGAATCTATCGCGGCAATATGGCGCGTGATGTCATTGCGCGCAAGGACAAGTTTTTCCGATCCGTAGTTCCTCCATGCTACCGTTCCCGTATTTCGAAATCGTACCGTCACGTCATTTTCGTCACCGGGCTTCATTTCGATACTGGTGGGAACCACGTCCACAAGCCGACCTGCTATACGTCGCGGGTACTCTCCTGCCAGTTCATCATGGCGTGTTTTTGCCGCGCGAATAATATCCGGCAACCCCGCGGTAACCGTTACTCCGGGACAGTCCGTGCAGTCAACGTCTCGATGGCCAAGGACGTTGGGGTATATTTTATCCTTAAAGAACCCCGATCCCGCCGGATCGATATTCAGCTCCCATGATTTTTGCGCAATCAGACGAACAAGCGCGTCGTATGCAGAGATTGATATTCCTTGCGTATCGTATGTGCCTAGCAGTGCAATGCCAATCGTACCATCATTAAATCCGATGTTGGGCGTACCGAACTTGGTACACGCCGGGCCTCGCCGCGCGTGCCCGGCAATAACGCCATCGCCTCCGGTGCGCCCCTCCCAAATCGTACCATCGGGGTCAATGATATAATTGTATCCAATGTCGCCCCAACCACGAGAGAATGTGTGGTAGGAATAAATGGCGCGAACAGCCTCGCGGTAGTCGTCACCCGTGATCTTCCCGTCACCATTTGCATCGCGAGTGACAGTCGCGGTGTGGTGGATGATAAATTTTTTGTCCTGCGCATACTCCTTCGGCCACAGTGTGTCCTCGCGCGCTTGCGGCATCTCAAGACCGGCATCAAGCCAGCCCGATCTCGAAATAATTGATGCAACGTGCGGCGCCTGCACTTCTTGATCTACTGCCATACGTACGCGGCCCAATGACGGCTTTTCGCTCTTTGGCACTGCAAGGGCAGTCAGTGAAATGTGGTTCCCGCGCGTTGGGGCCTGTATCTGAACGACCTGCACCGCGCGCGCAAACACAAGCGCATAGGGGCGCGTGTCTTTTTCGCCGTCAGGAACATCACTCTCTCCATCCAAAGCATTCCATCCCGACCACACTCCCCCCTCTTGCAGACGGATGCGAAGACCGTCAAATGATTCTGCTTGTACCGATATGGTGTTCGCGCTGAATGGCACCATGAATTGGGTGGTCGTACACGCACTCTCATCGCAGTGAACGTCGCCATCGACTATCTCGTGTGTCCACTGGCGCACCAGCGTCTCGTCATCGTTTCTTGCGGATACAAATAATAAGCCGGTAAGCAACATAGCTCCAAGCGTGACCACAATAGCGCCTCCGCGGGCATATTTTTTCATTCTCTGTTTCATGCGGTGTCCTCCTTTTTTGCACTATGCCACACACAGAGCACCATTGCAATAACAATCCAGAAAAAAACCGCAAGGTCATTTTTAAAATAGGGCGCATCAACAAGGCCGTGAATAATAATCGTTAGAATCGCCCCAAAAAGACCGAGCGCAGTGAGCCAGACAGACTGCGCGTCTCGCCCATGCACGCGCACCGATTGATAAAGAAGAAAAATGAGAACAAAGATGATAGCACTAAACGCAAAGAGCCCCAACAGCCCCGTCTCAGTCCAAAAATTTAGTATAATAGTGTGGGGGTATAAAAATATCTCGAGGTATCTCGCCTTGTGGTATGGTTCCATCGCGCGTTGGTATCCAGCGAGCCCGGCCCCGAACACCGCATGGTCGGTGAGCATCGCGCTCGTCTCTTTCCAGACTGTCTGGCGTACATGACCCGACCAGTCGCGCAATAAAAGCTTTTCCTGAATGGATGCTGACGTGCCGGGCGACGCAAATAGTGCCACCGCGATCACGGCGCATACCGCAACCGCTATGATGCGTGTTTTCAAGCTCCACACCACGCCCATCAAGGGCAGTACAACGGCAAGGGCAACGAGCGCTGCTTCTGTCTTTGCAAAATAGATTGCCGCGAGAGAAGCACTACTCGCACACACATAGAGTGCGGCAAAAACATGATCCTTTTTATTTTTGATCGAATGAAAAAACTGAACGACACAAAGCGGAATAATGGGGGCAAGATACAGGCCGACCGCATTGGGATACGGATAGACGCTTGTTGCGCGCAATTCAGACAGCCACGGTGCGGGGATATGCCACCCGGTAAATCTCTGATATACTGCGATTGCCGCGATGAAAAGCGCAGACACGGCGCTTGCGCCGATCACGCGCGCAATCTGCTCCTTCGTACGGAGAACATCAAGCGCGACGAGAAATACGAGCGCCGGTTCGATAAAATAAGCTCGCCATATTCCCAGAGCTGCCCGCAAATCTCCTGACACAAAGATCGAAATTGTTGCCGCGAGTAAAAAGACGACTAAAAAACCAGCGAGGAATTTGTGCTCTCGCCACAGCGAAACAATCGGGGAGAAAAATCGTTTATCCCGAACGACCCATATCGCGAACAGTGCCCAAATCATACCCTCAAGAAACGTCATTGGAAGCGGGCCAAGTGAAAAACGAATCAGGTAGAGCGGCAAAGCGGCAACTAACACAATCAACGCGTGTTCGCGACTGCGCCACGCAAGAAGGGAAAACAAGAACAGAATGGCTAGAGCAAAAATGATCATTGATTGTATGTATGAACTATTTTTTTATCCCCGGTAGAATTCCGTCGCTTTCCCTGTGTGAGCTTTTCCAGTGTTGTCGCACACGATCGCTGACAATTACATTTAATACTGTTTCCGATACTGTTTTCCTTGCGCAGATCCCGGAAGGTTCTGCTGTTTCACCTTTGTTCTACTCCTTGGGCGGAATGATAAAGTACGGGGAAATCGTCGCGAAGGTGGTGTCCCTTGAGGCGGCGCTGTCATATATTTCCAATGAGCTCGGGACGAATGCCCCCGACTCAAAAAAAAGAATGACGTTCGGCATAAGCTCCTACACCATAGCACAAAAGGGGCGAAAAGAAAATCCTCGCACCCTCGCCTTCACGCTCCAACGTGCAGGAATTGAGATCAAAAAGGAACTCGTTCGCGATGGTGCATCCGTGCGTTTTGTCTCACCGCAAAAGAATGAATGCGCGCTATCCTCAGTCGTGGTAGAAAAAAATCATCTCCTCGAAGAGGGGAATGTCGAATGGGTACTGATCCATGATGGTGATTCATGGCGTGTTGGCAAAACACGTGGCGTGCAAGAGTTCGAACAATTTTCAAAACGCGACTGGAACAGACCGCATCGGGATATGGAGGTGGGACTTCTTCCCCCCAAACTTGCGCGCATGATGATAAATCTTTCCGGAGCCCGCCATGATGCCACGCTTCTTGATCCGTTCTGCGGTCTGGGAACCGTTCTCCAGGAAGCAGCCCTTCTTGGGATTGAGCATATTGCCGGAAGCGACCTTGAACAGAAACAAGTTGATGCGACAAAAGAAAATCTTGAGTGGCTCATTCGTCATTCCGAGCGCAGCGAGGAATCCCGACAATCTCTCGCCTCACTCGAGATGACGCTCAAAAAATGCGATGCGCGCGCTGTCTCCCGTTGCTTTCAAAATACTTTTTTTGACACAATCGTAACGGAACCGTATCTGGGTCCCGTCATGCGCGAACGCGCAACCACTGTTAATCAGAAAACGCTAAAAGACCTCTGTGCTTTGTATATCGAGTCGTTTCGCGAATGGAAAAAAATTCTTAAAAAAGACGGTCGAATTGTTGTTGTGTTTCCTGTCTGGATATTCCGCGGAAAAAAAACATTCCTCCCGTGTCTGGAGGAAATTAAAAAGCTCGGATTTGCAAATACAACCCTGCCTGCCGAGCTTGCGCGTTTCGGCATAGAAAAAACCGAGCGCGGTTCAATCATCGTCGCCCGCGAAGAT
Organism: uncultured Gammaproteobacteria bacterium; assembly: GCA_964370875.1. GTDB lineage: Bacteria > Patescibacteriota > Patescibacteriia > JACQRZ01 > JACQRZ01 > JACQWH01. The sequence goes on from CAYJLM010000069.1 coordinate 6,884, forward strand.
CAGCATGTCGGACGAGAATTGTTCGTGTTTGAGAATTAGATTATTTCCTTTTGGTAACACGCTTCGCAAAAAACCGTCTCGGGTCGCTCGGGCGCGTACGCCGTTTCAAATTCTGCCGAACATCGACCGGTGTGATCGTGTCCGCCCCCTTCACACATGCACTGACGGTGCCAGAGCCTGTAAGGAGTGCGCGAATTAAATCGTCGCCTGTGCCGGCATTCCGGACACCGCAAGGGAACGGGAGTGCCAAGTAGCGCGTAAAGCTCAAATTCCTGTTTTACAATTCTATAATTTTTTTCGCACTCCTCACACGTTAATACCTGACCACAGATTGTTGCGCTGGTATCTTTGATATTCGACGGAATATGTTCAGCGGCAAGCGTTCCCTTTCCGTAAGTACCGCGCGATGTTTTTTGCCACTGCCATCCACGCCTCTCAACCTCCTCTTGTGTAAGCGGATAATTCTCCCCTGCCAACGTATCGTTATACCCAAACGGAGAAAGGCGCACCGGAAACATCTCGCCCCACTCGCCAGACTGCTTCATATGCTCAATAATACGGGGCATTAATTCCTCGTACTCTTCCTTCGTATACTGCTTATTCAATATACAAAAATTCTTTCCGTTCAGACCAATACATCCAAAGAGATCTGAAGAGTTATTGCAAAGTTCGCTGTATGTTACATTAAAATTCCCCTCATAACAGGCATTGCAAAATCGAAGATTTGTCCCGTTATACCCACACGAGACGCTCTCGTAACACAGCTCAACGTCGCCCCACGCGAGGTAGTCATATGTATCTTTTCCATTCACCATCCATGCGCAATATTTACAATCCTTTGTATTCTTCGCGTCAAACATGGTATATGAATCGATGCATCTCGAAAGGTAGCTACCGGAAAAATTCTCATTCCTATCCCCACTATAATATTTCCGAGGAATTGTGTGCAGAACGTGTTCCTGCCATGTCTTTTCTACCTGCCGAAATGATTCGCGGCTTCCATCCAGCAGTTCTGCTTTCTTCTTTTCATATTCCTCTTTGGAATATGGCTCATTGAAAATATAGTATTGCTTCTGGCGCAGGCCCGCGCATCCGATACAGTCACTGCACCCGCGACAGTCATAGAGAAAAAACGAGTCGGAGCATTTAGCGCACGATTGGCACCAGCGCAGATTGTTGCACTCCTCAATATCCACACACTCATAGCACATCTGACT
>CAYJLM010000070.1:0-1502 GCA_964370875.1 uncultured Gammaproteobacteria bacterium
GGTTACACCTGAGCAGTTTATGGGCGAAGTGATCGGTGATTTGAACTCAAAACGCGGACAAATTCAGGAAATGTCGGAACGCGGCGGTGTGAAAGTAGTCGATGCGATGGTGCCGTTGGCGGAAATGTTTGGCTATGCCACCCAGCTTCGATCTTTGACACAAGGCAGAGCCAGTTATTCTATGGAATTTGCCAGTTATTGCGAGGTTCCGCGCAATGTTGTTGAGGATATTATCGCAAAAAAGAAATAGACAGAGAGATGTTTGACATGATTTTAAAATTTGGTATACTACGTTTCATCACAATTTAATTTAAGCATGAGTCTGTAGAAAAATAGCTTCCCGGTCAGTTCCGATGCAATTTTTTTCCAAAAAGGATGATGAATGCGAAAGAATACTTACCGTATTCTGACAAGTTCAGCGCCTTTTTGGGGAAAAATTGGACGGAAAAGATCCGGAAGAAACAAACAAGTGATATTTTTTTACAGTCTCAATTAGCATAATAACATTAATCGTATGGCAGAGAAATTTGAACGAACCAAGCCCCATGTTAACATCGGTACTATCGGACATGTTGACCATGGAAAGACCACGTTGACCGCCTCTATTTTGGCTGTTTTGGGCGCGCATGGAATGACCGCCCAGCACAAATCCGTCGGTGAAATCGACGCCGCACCAGAAGAGAAAGCACGTGGTATTACGATTAACACCGCACACGTCGAATACGAAAGCGAAGGCCGCCACTACGCACACGTTGACTGTCCCGGACACGCCGACTATATCAAGAACATGATTACCGGCGCGGCACAGATGGATGGCGCGATTTTGGTCGTTTCTGCCACTGATGGCCCGATGCCTCAGACCCGTGAGCACATTTTGCTCGCTCGTCAGGTCGGTGTGCCATATATCGTTGTATTTTTGAACAAAGTTGACATGGTGTCTGATCCTGAACTTATCGACCTCGTCGAGGAAGAAGTTCGTGATCTCTTGAAGAATTATGAATTCCCTGGTGATAACACGCCAATTATTCGCGGATCAGCACTCAAGGCACTTGAGAATCCGGGCGACGAGGCGGCAAGCAAACCGATTCTCGACCTTATTAAGGCAGTTGATGAATACATTCCGGAGCCGACACGTGATACCGATAAGCCATTTTTGATGCCTATTGAAGACATTTTCTCCATTGAAGGACGCGGCACTGTCGTTACCGGAAGAATCGAGCGCGGTATTATCCACATCAACGAAGATGTTGAAATCGTCGGATTGACGCCAACACAGAAGACTGTTGTTACCGGTGTTGAAATGTTCAACAAGTCGCTTGACGAAGGTCGCGCCGGTGATAATGCGGGTCTCTTGTTACGCGGTACAAAGAAAGATGACGTTCAGCGCGGACAGGTATTGGCAAAACCGGGCACGATCACCCCTCACACAGAGTTCGAAGCGGAAGTGTACGTCTTGTCAAAGGAAGAAGGTGGACGACACAAGCCATTTTTCAAAGGATACA
>CAYJLM010000070.1:1512-8100 GCA_964370875.1 uncultured Gammaproteobacteria bacterium
GGCTACAAACCCCAATTCTATATCCGCACGACCGATGTGACCGGTGAAATTTTCTTGCCGGAAGGTGTCGAGATGGTCATGCCGGGTGATACAATCAGCATCAGCGTCAAACTTATTTCTCCAGTCGCTTTGGAGGAGAAGCAGAGGTTTGCTATCCGCGAAGGTGGATTGACCGTCGGCGCAGGTGTTGTTTCTAAGATTCAGAAGTAATAGGTGACGATTCCCATGACCTCCACAGCAACCGTTCATTCAAAAAAGCAAGACGAGAAAGAGGCAGACAAGCCGAGAATCAGGATTAAATTGCGCGCGTTTGATCACACGATCATCGATGCCGCGGCAAAGAGCATCATTGATGCGGTTCTGAGAAGCGGTGCGACTGTTAGGGGCCCCATTCCATTGCCAACCGAAATATCAAAGGTAACGGTATTGAAATCAACCTTTGTTCATAAGGATGCGCGAGATCAGTTCGAAATGCGGACCCACAAGCGCTTGATTGATATCGTCGACTTTACGTCAAAGACGACGGAGCTGTTGACAAACCTGACCCTGCCTGCGGGTGTCGGGCTCGAAATTAAAACACTATAGCAGTTTTTCCGCCGCTCTTCACGTCTCAATAACCCCCTTACCGGGGAAGTGTTGAGAGGGGAGGAGTGGCGAAGAAGGAGATAATCTCTACCACTTCCATACCAATAGCTGAAAAGAGTTTTTCCGGCGAAGACCGAGGCTCATTCTAGCTTCGGTTTTTGTTTATCCGATATGAAATATATCATTGGACGAAAAATTGAGATGAAACAGCAGTACGCGGACAACGGCATGGTTGTTCCTTTTACGCTTATCCAAGCGGGGCCATGCATTGTTACACAGGTGAAAACGACTGAAAAAGACGGATACAGCGCTGTTCAATTTGGTTTTGGTGAAAAGAAAAAGGCGCGCAAGCCCCTTCAGGGACATCTTCGCGGACTTACAAAGAAGCCGGAAGTCGGATTCGCATGCATTAAAGAAATGCGATTGCAGAAAGCGAAATCAGACGCGGCGCGGGGTGATAGTGTTCGTGTCGGCAGCTTTGCTGTTGGAGATATCGTTGACGTGACAGGAACATCAAAAGGACGCGGATTTGCCGGTGTTGTCAAACGTCATCATTTCCATGGTCAGAAAGCAACGCATGGTCACAAGGACCAGGAGCGTATGCCCGGGTCTATCAGTTCTGGCGGTGTTCAGCATGTATTCAAAGGAAAACGAATGGGCGGACGCATGGGTGGCGAACAGGTGACGGTAAAGAAATTGAAGGTTGTATTGGTAGATCCTGAACAGAATATTCTCGCCGTCTACGGGGCGATCCCGGGTGCGCGTAACGGCATTGTTGTTGTTACGGCACATGTTGGGGATATGATATTTGAAAAATCAGCATCACAAGAAGCATCTCCTTCAGCGCAAGTCGTAACAGCAGAAGAGGTAAAAGAGGATAGTGGCGCGCAAGTCCCGGTTGGCCAAGAGTCGACGGCCGAGCCGGTTGTTGAGGAAAAAGGTGAGAATCAACCGGAGCCGGTCCAGGAAGCTTCCGCTGAGGAGAACCCTGAATCGTCCGACGAACAGAAATAGAACAACGATATGAAACGTAAAGAAAAACAATTCGGCGCACCACAGTCACTCGATGTCTACAGCATGGAAGGAGCTGTTGTTTCCGCTCGGTCTTTACCACCGGAAATATTTAGTGTTCCGATCAAGGAAGAACTCGTTCACTTCGTTGTTACCGCCCAACAGGCAAATGCCCGTATGGGAACCGCGACAACGAAAGGCAAAGGAGCGGTACGCGGTGGCGGAAAGAAACCATGGAAACAAAAGGGAACCGGTCGCGCGCGTCATGGATCCATTCGATCTCCATTGTGGCGCGGTGGCGGTATTACATTCGGACCACAGGGTAATCAGAATTGGAGCGTGAAAATAAACAAGAAAGTGAAACACAAAGCGGTGTGTATGGTTTTGTCTGATCGCGCAACATCGCATTCACTTGTCTTGCTTGAAGCATTGAATTTTGAAAAGCCCAAGACACAAGAAGCACTCGCATTCTTGAAGCGCCTGCCTTTGACAGAACAGGGGAAAAGAACACCGCGTATTGGTGTCGTCATTCCGCCAAAGCAGATAGCATTGCGCAGAAGCATGAGAAATTTGCCGCGCGTTGAAGTGCTTTCTCCTTCGTCGTTGAATGTTCTTGATCTCATGAAGTGTTCAAAAATTGTTATTCCGCTCACATCTTTGGATGAGATCATTTCACTCTTAGGCCCAAAGGATGCGGCACAAAAGGAATCAAAAACCTAACACACGCATATGGCATGGAACGTTTTTAAGAAATCTCAATCAAGCGACGACACAACCACACCGAAGGTAAAAACTGTCGAACCGGTTAAGAGTGTCGTGGCCAAAGAAGAGAAAAGCTCGGCCACGCCGGTTTCGGGCAAAAAGTTCTCTGTACGAGAGAGTATGATTCTTGTCCGTCCGATTGTTACGGAAAAGTCGTTGTTGTCGGCAGGAAAGCACGTGTACATTTTCGAGGTTGCATTGAGAGCGACAAAAATTTCAATAAAAAAAGCATTTTATAATCTTTACGGAATCATGCCGACCGGCGTACGCGTGTTGAGGATGGCAGGCAAAGAAGTACGTTTTGGTCAGAGACGCGGTCGCCGAAAGGATTGGAAAAAGGCGCTTATCACAATTCCAAAAGATAAAACCGTTGATATCGCATAATATATGGCAGTACGAGTATACAAACCAACAAGCCCTGGAAGACGGAAATCGAGCGTTGCTGATTTTCGTGGATTGTCGAAAAAAGAGCCCGAAAAATCATTGATCGTAATGAAGATGAAGAAGGGCGGTCGCAATAATCAGGGAAAGATAACGACTCGCCATCGTGGCGGTGGTACGCGCCGATACTACCGTATTGTTGATTTCAAGCGCAAGAAGTACGATATTCCGGCAAAAGTTATAGCGATTGAATACGATCCGAACCGAAGCGCGCGTATTGCGCTCGTACAGTATGAGGACGAGGAAAAAACATACATCATCGCACCGCTTGAGCTATCCGTGGGCGATACGATTATTTCTTCGCAGTCAAAATACGATATCCAGCCGGGCAATCGATTGTGTTTGAAAGATATTCCTGTCGGTACGCTTATCCACGGTCTTGAAATTACGCCGGGACGTGGTGCTCAGCTGGTTCGCTCCGCAGGTAATGCTGCGCAGCTCATGGCGCTTGATGGTGAGAAGGTGCACGTTCGCCTTCCTTCCGGTGAAGTTCGTCTCTTCCGCAGTACATGCATGGCAACAATCGGCCAGGTTGGAAATACGGACCACAAGCATATTCGATGGGGAAAAGCGGGACGCCGACGTCATCTTGGATGGCGGCCAAGCGTTCGTGGAAAAGCCATGAATCCTGTCGATCATCCACACGGCGGAGGCGAGGGTAATCAGCCGATCGGTCTGAAGGGACCAAAGACACCTCAAGGAAAGCCGGCGCTGGGTCTGCGCACACGAAAGAAGAAAAAATATTCAAATAATTTGATTCTTAAACGGAGGACGAAATAGGGTATGTCACGAAGCTTAAAAAAAGGTCCATATGTTGATGAGCGCCTCTTGAAAAAGATGGCAAAGACGCGCGTAGGCGAGAAGACGCCGATTAATACGTGGTCGCGAGCATGTGTCATTACACCTGAAATGGTTGGCTTTACATTTGGCGTCCACAATGGTAAAGTGCACGTTCCCGTCATAGTAGTAGAACACATGGTCGGACATAAACTGGGTGAATTTTCTCCGACACGCAAATTCGCGCGTCATGGCGGAAAGATCCAGAAAGAACAAGAAAAAGCGCAGGCGGTAAAAGAATCGACTGCGACAAAGGCAGCCGTTGGCAAGAAATAATACAAGCATATTTATTGTATGACGTTAATAACAGCACACGCACGAAACATACGACAATCCGCACGCAAAGTACGGCTCGTTGTTGGTATTATTCGGGGAATGTCCGTGTCCGGTGCGCTGGCTCAGTTGTCTGTTATGACGAAGGCGGCGCGTGTCCCGGTAGAAAAACTGCTCCGTTCGGCAATAGCCAATGCTGAGAATAATTTCCAGAAGAATTCGGCAGATCTTTTCATTAAAGAAGTTCAGGTGAATCAGGGCACGCCTTTGAAGCGATGGCGTCCACGCGCATTCGGTCGCGCGGCACCGCTCAAGAAGCATTCATGCCACATCTCAATCGTTCTCGATGAGGTTGCCGGCGCATCGCACAGAAAGCCAGCCAAAGGAAAAGATGAGCCGGTTGTTGAAACTCTGGAAGGGGTGGTTGAAAAGCAGGGCGATATGCATCCCCACACCTCTTCGTCAGTAAAATCAGATACCACCTCAAAGCGCTCGGCACCGTTTGATAAGTCGCGAGCCGGACGACATGAAACAGCTCAACGAATCAATAAAGAAAAGAAGGTCAGCGCACTTAAAAAAATTATTCAGCGAAAAACCGGTTCGTAATCACTCTTTAGTGTATGGGTCATAAAGTAAATCCAAAAATTTTCAGAACGGGTATCTTGTATGGGTGGGATTCCAAGTGGTTTGCTACCGGCAAGCAGTTTCGAGATAATCTTGCGAAAGATATTACCTTGAAGAAATATCTGGAGAAACAGCTTAAGGGATCAAGTGTTTCTAAGGTTGAAATCGAGCGCACAACGCACGTTATTACGATCACGATCCACTCCGCAAAGCCCGGTGTTATCATCGGTCGCCAGGGAGCGGGAATAGAAGAGCTGAAAGCGAAAATTCGAAAAGAGTTTTTCGGATCCGAAAAAGTAACCGTGAATGTCAATGTTGTAGAAGTTGATCGGCCGCTGTTGGACTCCTCGCTTGTGTTGCAGGGGATGGTTGAAGAGCTTGAAAAGCGTATGCCGTATCGGCGCGTTATGAAACAGGTAATCGATCGTGTTTCCAAGGGCGGGGCACAGGGAGTCAAGGTTCGCATTTCCGGTCGCTTGAACGGTGCTGAAATAGCCAATGTTGAGACACTGCATAACGGAAAGATTCCACTTCACACACTGCGCGCCCATATTGATTATTCTCGCGGAGCAGCCCACACGCTTTCAGGGGTCGTTGGTGTCAAGGTATGGATTTATAAAGGAATGAATTTTGGAGAAAAAGAATAAACACTATGTTATTTCCTAAAAAAGTAAAACACAGAAAATGGCAGAGAGGTCGCGGACGAACGCGGCTGAGTCCGGCAACAAAGCGGGTTTCCGTTTCGTTCGGCGATTATGGACTGAAGGCTCTGGAAGGTGCGTGGATGACATCGCGTCAGATTGAAGCGGGACGCCGAGCGATCACGCGCTCCATTAAACGGGGAGGCAAGGTGTGGATTCGTGTTTTTCCTGATCGTCCGGTTACATTTCATGGCAATGAGAATACCATGGGCGGCGGAAAAGGAGCGGTCGACCACTACGTTGTCGTTATTCGTCCCGGTATGATACTTTTTGAAATGGGGGGAGTTACAGAAGATGTTGCACGGGAGGCATTTCGTCTCGCCGGACACAAACTTCCGGTAAAGACACAGTTTTTAAAAGCATAACATTGTATGAAAATAAGCGAACTTCGTGAAAAAACAGAACATGAATTGACAACGCTCCTGCAAGAAGCGCGGGAGAGTATTCGATCGAACAGGTTTAAGGTTGCAACAAAGCAGCTTAAGAATGTGCGGGAGATTCGAGTCCAGAGACAGCTTGTCGCACGAATATTGACACTGATGCGCGTAAAGAAGCAATCATAATATTCTATGGAAACAAAAACAAAACGAACATTTCATGGTACGGTTACCAGCGACAAGATGGACAAAACAGTTGTTGTTCGTGTTGATCGTACGCGCGTACACCCCAAATACAAGAAGCGCTATACTGTTTCTCAGAAGTTTCAGGTGCATGATGAAAAGAATCAGTATCATCCCGGAGATACGGTGGTGTTTTGCGAAACGCGGCCCTTGAGTCGTCACAAGCGATGGCGCGTTGTAGGAATATGGGAAAAGGCCGGTAAGAAATAATAGGTTACTGTTTATATGATTCAACATCGAACAATACTCGTTTCTGCTGATAACACTGGTGCTCGTCGCATTCAATGCATTCGCGTGCTTGGCGGATATCAAAAACGTCATGCGGGTTTGGGGGATATTATCACCGTTTCAATCAAACAGGCATTGCCGCACACGAGCGTGAAAAAAGGCGAGGTTGCGCATGGTGTTATCGTACGGACACGCAAAGAAACGCGCCGCAAGGATGGTACCTATGTTCGGTTCGATGACAACGCGATCGTTCTGATTGATAAAAAGTCGAAAGAGCCGAAGGGAACGCGTATTTTTGGTCCCATTGCCCGAGAACTTCGCGCAAAAGGATTTACAAAGATTATTTCATTGGCACCGGAGGTGTTATAAATTCACGATCAACGAACGTATGAAGATTAAAAAAAATGACACAATAAAAGTGCTCGCGGGAAAGGACAAGGGGAAAACCGGTAAAGTAATCCGCGCATATCCCGACGCACAGAAGGTTGTTGTCGAGGGGGTAAACC
>CAYJLM010000071.1:0-8045 GCA_964370875.1 uncultured Gammaproteobacteria bacterium
GGCCTGTTTACCGGTATTGCGGCATTCTTTGGTACGTTCATGAATATGAACTATCTTTTTGCCGGAACAGTCAGCTCAAACCCTGTTCTTTTTCTCCTTCAATTATTTTTAATCCTTGCCTGGCGTGTGGCGGGGTGGTTCGGTCTTGATCGCTGGGTGTTGCCCGCACTCGGCACGCCGTGGGAGCCGGGAAGCCTTGTAAAGAAAAAATAGCTTTTTCTCAACTGTCATCCCGGACAAAGTTCCGGGATCCAGCGCAAATTGTCATGAAAGATACCCATGAACAAATGCCGTACCTGTTACGGCATTTTTTCCTTCCATTTGAAGCTTGGTAATTTCCAAACTTTCGCCGCTTTTGCATACTGCGAAAAGGTGCTTGCCATCGGCGAAGAACATATCGTCCACCTTACTGCCCTGCGGAGTATTCTGTGAGGGGGTAGTTTCTAAGATTTTTATTCGTTTTCCATGCCACTGGGTCCAGGTACCCGGCCACGGATTGAGAGCGCGTACCATCGCATCAATCTCGGATGCGGGTTTTGACCAGCCAATTTTTCCTGATTCTTTTTTTAGGAGTTTCGTATAGGTTGCAAGAGCGTGATCCTGCCCTTGTGGAGTGATTTTTTCTTCTACCCATTCATTGATCGTTTTAATGAAAAGCGGAACACCGACAGCAATCGTTTTGGTACACAGCGTTTCATACGTCTCGCGCGCGTCAAGCGGAACAGTAGCTTGAGACAGTATTGGTCCATGATCCATTTTTTCATCCATAAGCATAATGGTGACGCCTGTTTGCGCGTCGCCATTCAGGATCGGTGCCTGGCGCGGTGAAGGACCGCGGTACTTTGGCAAGAGCGACGGGTGGACATTGATACATTTGAAGCGCGGAATATCCAAGATATCTTGCGAGATAATCTGTCCGAATGCGACAACAACAATGAGATCAGGATGAAGCGCGCGAATTTTTTCGACCACATCCGGTGTGTTGACGCTGTCCGGTTGCATGACACTAATTCCGTTTTTCACAGCGCATTGCTTGATAGGTGATTGCTCGAGGGCTCCTTTCCTACCCGACGGCTTATCTGGCTGAGTTATAACCGCGACAGGTGTCATGTCAGATTGAATAAGCGCCTCGAGATACGGAACGGCATACTCGGGCGTGCCCATGAAAATGATGTTGTATTTTGACATAGTGTTGATATACTACCATCGTTAATGAGTCATATCAAGCTTATGAGTGAAATAACCCCATCCTATGATAGAGCGAACGCGGAGGAAAGTGCCCGTGTTGTGTGGGACGAAGTAAGGGAAACAGAAAGTCACCTGCGCCGGGGAAGAGAAGCCGCCAACTCGCTTGTCGAGCAGCTGTTTGGGGCGCTTTCAGAAAAGACACAGAGAGCGCTCATGCATTCGCTCGATGAGAAGGGGGCTCGATTTCTTAGCTCGCACCTTTTTCGCAATTCGGTGAATAATTTTTACGATTTCAAGAATAACCGAGAACCTTTGGATAAAGGATTTCAGATAGTCTTTCAGGTTGGTGAGAGCCATTTCAAGAACATGTCAGATATCCAGGACACGGTAAAAGAACTGCAGGATACATGGAGAGGTATTGTTGACGTTCGAGCTGGTGCTTCTCCGGAAAATAATTTGTCGGTGATAAGCTTAATGCTTGTACGATCTTGATTATGAGATTAGAAAATAAAATTGCGATAGTTACAGGCGCGAGTAGGGGGATTGGAAGGGCGACTGCGCTCTTGCTGGCCAAGGAACGAGCCAGGGTGGTTGTCAATTATCGTTCATCTCAGAGCGATGCTTTCTCAGTTGTTGATGAGATTAAGAAAAATGGATCCGAAGCAATCGCTATCAAATGCGACGTATCAAAAGCAGAAGAGGTGGATAGAATGATTCGGGAGGCGCTGACGGCTTTTGGTAGAATAGATATTCTTGTAAATAATGCGGGTATCCTTGTACCGAAATCATTCGATGAAACAACCGATGAAATTTGGGACCAAACAATTGATAGTAATTTGCGAGGAACTTTTAATTGCATAAAAGCGGTTAGCAAACAGATGAAAAAACAAAAGTATGGGAAGATAGTCAACGTATCTTCCATATCTGCCATTGTTGGAAGTTTAACAAGTGCGCCGTATTCGGTATCTAAGGCAGGCATTGATGCGCTGACAAGAACGCTTGCGGCAGAATTCGGAAAGTTCAGTATTACAATAAATTCAGTAGCTCCCGGACCAGTCGATACTGATTTATTGGCTGCAATCTATAGTCAGGAATTGATTGGCAGGATGGTAGATCAAACGCCGATGGGAAGAATCGCGACCCCCGAAGATATTGCCAAGGCAATTTTATTTTTTTGTTCTGATGATTCAGATTTTGTGAATGGTCAAACGCTCATTGTAGACGGTGGCAGAATTATTCGTTAGCGTGTAGCGCATATACGACACATCGAGCAGGAGCTTTTATGAACACAAAAAAATCAACGTGCAAAACGGGGCTAAAGAAAAATAGTATCAGGAAGGAAGTCTTTGAACGCGAGATTGCTTTGTGTCGCAATCTGGCAAAAGAGAACGGCGGGAAGTGTTGTTGGGGTGAATGCAAAAGCTGTGGTGTGCTTCCGCTCTTGATAAAGCTACATAAGGGCATACTTCTTGAGAATCCCGTGGAAATCGTAGCAGAAAAAGATACCATTCTTTCCCAATGATCTATGTCGGAGCAAGCGCGATTCAGATTCTATGGTGCCGCATATCTTGTCCTGAACAAGGACGGGAAGGTTTTGTTGTTGCGCCGATACAACACAGGGTATCAAGATGGGAATTACAGCTTGGTTGCAGGCCATCTGGACGGGAGTGAAACAGTCAAACAATGCATCATCCGCGAGGCACGTGAAGAGGCGGGGATTATCATGCGTTCAGAAGATCTTAAGGTGGTTCATGTCATGCACAAGCGGTCGTCTGAAGAGAGGGAGTATTTTGATATTTATCTTCGTGCCGAACGCTGGGAAGGAGATGTTGAGAATACAGAGCCGGATAAATGCGATGAGCTGGACTGGTATCACTTGAATGATTTGCCGGTCAATATGATCCCTGATGTTAGATTTGCGCTTGAAAACATTGAAGGGGACATACATTACAGCGAGTTCGGATGGGGGGTAAAATAATATTATGAACATTCATCACATCGCACTCACGGTACATAGCCTTGAAGAAAGTATCACCTTTTATCAAAAGTTTTTTGGGTTTATTAAAGTCCAGGAATTCGGGCGCAAGGATATGGGAGCACGCGCAGTATTTCTTGAACTTGATGGTCAGCGACTTGAATTGTGGCAATTTGATGTCATGAAAGAAAATACTGATGACTTTGGCGACATATACATACGCGGTATTCGCCATATTGCATTTGGAGTGGAAAATATCGAAGAGCGAATCGCTTTTTTACGAGCACACGGACTGAATCCAACTCAACCAAAACTTGGGTCAAGCGGACATCGGTATAGCTTCATTGCTGATCCAAACGGAATCTCACTCGAGCTATACGAACAATAGCTATTCTTCTTTAGTCGTCTCAGCTTCGTCATCGCTCTCCTTTTTTTGATTCTTGGACTTCTCAAGATTCACAAGAGAATGAGCAAGGCTGAGACAAAGATGCGCATGGTTATTTCTTTCCTTGTCGAATTCTTTCAAAACCTGTTCTTTGAGTAATTCAATTGATTCGGGAAGCGCTTTTTTTGTCTCTTGAATCACAGTAGCTTTTTCGGATTTTTTTATCTTGCTTATCGCATGGGCTTCCTGCAAAAGATTGGCATTTGAGGCTGGAATTGTGCGCGATAGAATATGAAGGATAAGATAGGGATTTTTTTTGAGGAGCGCAACGGATTGTTTTGATTCAAGCGAGAAGTGTGATGCTATTCTCAAGTAAAAAAGTACACGGTGAATGTTGTATCCGAACAATTGCGGATTTTTTTCAAGAAATGCGACCGAATCAAAGTTGGGTTCTTGTGTTCTGTTGAAGTGTGGTGCGATGCTGACGCGCTCGGCAACTCTTTCTGGTGATAAACACGATAGAGGAGGATAGCTGGATATCGCGTCACCGGGATGTTTGAGCCCGGCACCGAGTAATACATTGATAACGACTGTCGGGTTGCGGCCAGCCATGCTGGGGTGTGTTGATATTGATTTTGCAGGGTTATGTACGCCTGCGCGGCGCCAATTGCTTATGGCGGCTTCTATATCAAGATCTGCCAGTTGTGGATATTTCTGTACGGCTTCGCCTGCGTTAGTGATGTTGTTCGCCTCGAGTTTGTCAAATACACGATCAATATCAAGACTTGAAAGTCCCGGGTGTTTTTTTATTGCTTGTATAGGATTGGGAGCACCTCTTCTGTAAAGCGCCAGAATTTTCTCTTGCAGTGCTTCGACCGACGAGAAATTCCGCTCTAAATACGTAAGCGTCTCTGGATCATGAAAACCCAGCTCTTCAAAACCGGCTCTTTTTGACTCGCCGCTTAGTGGGGTATCGGGCATCGCCATAATTTTAGAGCTTTGGTGCGTGATAAATCTTTTTTGTGCGGTCGACGAACAGCAATCCGTCAAGATGATCGATTTCGTGTTGGAGACAATAGCCAAACAGTCCACTTCCTTTGACTGTTTGTTTTTTCCCCTCCCGATCAAGGTAGGCGACAGTCACTGATCGCCAGCGCCGTACGATGCCGAAGAATTCCGGAACGGAAAGGCACCCCTCTTCACTGTCTTCCTTGAAAAGAGAGTGGCGGGTAATGACTGGATTGATAATCACAAGAGCTTCTTTTGTTTTTTTGCTTTCATCAAATTTTTTTGGCTGTGGGCAGAGCACGGCTATGCGTACGCCCTCATTGACTTGAGTGGCCGCCAAACCAATGCCGTCTTTTTCATACATCAAAGGAATCATCTCGTCGATGAGTTTTTGAATACGGGGACTTGTGATGTTCTGAGCTTCACTTGCACGTTTGCGCAGAACAGTTCCCTTGTCGCTGATCGTGACTATTGAAAGTGCCATAGTATTGTATTTTAGAAGAAAAGCGGTTCAGCGTCAACAATCCAGTCACCGGGAAGCTGACCGAGATATTCATGGAGCGATTCTGGAATTTCTTTTTTTGTATCTGAGCGCGCAATGCGAACAACGATTTCATAGCTAGCGGATTGTTTTTTATTAGGTATTGGCCGATGAAGAAAAAGCGAGCAACGTTCATCTTTTGCCGGTGAAGAAAAATATCCAATGACGTCGTTTATCGCCAGTCGTTGTTCCTGTTGCGACACGCGGGGGGAAGGTCGATAGAGTAGGTGAATACTTTTTGTATACGGCGGCCAGCCGGATTTTTTTCGTTGCTCTTTCTCTGAATCAACAAATGATTCAAAATCATCCTCTATGAATTTCTGAATAAAATGATTCGAAGTGTCGAATGCCTGAATAAGCATCTGCGCATCAAATGTACGTGCAAAAAATCGTAAAGTCGCTAATGTCTGCCACTGGTGCTCCAGCGATCGAAAGTCTTGTACGGACAGGATCGGGTCGGTATAGAGCGTCGCAATAAGTCCGATATCAGAAAAGAGTTCCGGACATGCTGAAAGTGCATACGACGTGCCGATAGTGATAGAGTGAGATACTGCCTGCGCGGCCCGTCCCTTTTTGTCGTGGAGTGCGGTGATAAAAGGCGATTGCGATTTTGATGAGGAGATTTCATGAATTGGGGTTGTTGGAAAATAGTTCGTGAGCGTGCGAGCGATTTTCTCGATGCCGAGTCCAGGAGTCTTTATCTGAATACTCGCGCACGCTGGGCAGTGTGTGCTTAATGCTTGTGAATATGCGCACGCAACGCACGCAAGGGTTGGGGGAGTTGAGAACGGTTTGAGTGACGCGCCGCACGTAGGGCATGAAAAGATATGTCCGCATTCATTGCAGAATGCAATTCTTCCCATTCCGGTTCTATTGCAAAAAAGGAACACCCCGCGCCCCCCTGCAAGACATGATTGCATTGCGCGAATAAGCGGTTCGGTTATAAATATATCAGATGCACCTTTCCGAAATTCGTCATGAAGATTTACTGACGTTATGGTGGACTGATTTTTTTGGTCACTCAGGCGATGGCGGGGCATACCCATATCTTCGATGCGAGGAGCGGAGCTGAAGAACAGTACGCGCGCAGAAGTAAGCGCGCTCATATGAGTAGCAACGCGTCGCGTGTCAAAACGGGGGTTCATGTCGCGTTGGATGTGGTCGTCTCTTTCTGCCTGATCGACAATAATCGTGTTGAGTGATTGGAGCGGGGCGCAGAGTGCTGTTCGCGTTCCGATAATACAGAACGGCTCGGATGAAAAAAGTTTGAGCCATTGGCGGAAAAGCACTCCCTCGCTTAGTCCGCTGTGAAACAAGAGGGTTTGGCTGGGTGTGGCGTGGTGCCTCGCAAGAGACAAAAAAAGTTCGCAGTCGTGTATGGTGGGGAAGATAATAAGAATTCTATTGTTGCTTGATATGGCCTCCTTGATGAGCGAACCATAGAGTGACCATTTAGTATGCAGGGTGTCGGGGGTAAGAATTATCGGTGACCGCTGGTGGTCGGAAGGAGGAGGTACTGAAATGCTCTGTTCACTGTCGAGATGTGTATATTCATGAATTGCGACAGTCGGCTCGGCACGGTGGCGTGCGGGTTTTCCTGCCAGGAATGAGCGAGGGAATGAAGGCAGGAGTGTTTTAAGCGCGGTCGCCTGTGATACATAGTAGTGTTCGGCAAACCAATTAAAAAAAGCACGTTGTTCGTGCGTGCGCTTATAAGCGATTGGCAGTGTGCGGACGATGGCTTTTAGCTTCGTGGTATCGCCATTGACAATGTCAACGACCAGTCCGGCGACGATACGTGATCGGAAGGGAATGGCGACGAATGATCCCGCTCGAACTGAATCCAATAATTCGTCAGGAACTAAATAGTCTAGCGCATCGATGTGGCGAGGAAGACGCAAGACAGGGATGATATGTGCAACGCGCATTTTTTTAAAGAAGGAATTCGGTTACGGTATGTCCAATTCCAAAAGGAGCTTGATACGACAGCACTTGTGACTGCCACTGCATTCCTTCCAGAACCCCTCTCAGAAGAAGTGAGACGGGCAGGGCGCACGCGCCAAGCTTTTCGGCGTCCGAACGGTTAAAGGCCAACAATGTTTCCGAGCGATTTTTTTGTAACGCGTCGAGGAACATATAATCAAACGGAAGACATGTTTTCGCATAATGTTCGTGCGTTGCCTTCTTTACGCCACAGTGTGCGAGATCTCCAGACGCGATACACGCGATTCGCTTTGATGACTGTTGAAGCGATGTTTGGATGGCAGATCCGGCGGCAAAGAGAATATCGTTTTCGGTTTCTGCCGGAGTAATAACCAATACGTTGATACTATCTCGCTTGACAAGCAGATTCAGCGGGACGCCGGCAGGGTAGTCAAGGCGCGGATCACTTTTATAGTTTGTTTTTATCTCGGCTTTGATAAGCTCGTTCTTTATCTCCGTTCCTAATACCGCGTCGGTATTGGAAGACCATGTTGTGATGAGGTCGCCAAATTCTCCAAATTCCGCTGTGTATTTTTGCGGCAAAACAATCCGAAAAAACGATCCGTGTTTTCGGTGTTCGTCCGCGGTGGTGAGCAGAACAAGCGTTTCGATATTTTTTTCCAACAAGGTTTTTTTTATCTGTTCCATCGCAGTGATTGTGCTTTGCAGTGAATCGCGCGCGTCTTTTCCGATTGTCGGAAGAAGAAGTGGTGAATGGGGGACGAGTGCTGAGTAGAGGATGGGCATATTATTTGATCGTTGCGCTTGTCAGTGTTGCCGGAAACTCTTCATCGATAACTCTGCCAACAGTTATGGTGTCTCCTTCAGTATGGAGCGAGAGTGTATCGCCATTACTTACGATGATATGCGACCATTGGAAGCCGAGCGTTTCAAACGCCTCCTCGGTTGTAATCGCTCGCCGCTGTCCATTTGAAATAACGTAGACCGTCGGAAAGAGAGGGGTT
>CAYJLM010000072.1:0-2249 GCA_964370875.1 uncultured Gammaproteobacteria bacterium
AACCATCCCATTCTGTCCCCCCTCTCGCAGAATGTTAGCCCGGCCCCATGGTTCTTGAGCCGGGTTTACATATTGCACTTCCCGCGGTATCATTGTGAGTACGAAAATCACACTAATAGCGACCGTATGGATGAAGTCGACGCACATGACGATCATGAACCGCTTACCGTTTCAACGCGAAACGTCAATTTGATTATTGAATATTGTAAGAAAAAGGGCATCTCACAAGATGCTCTTTTATCTGGTTTGGGGTATCCGGAAAGCTACCTCACGAGCCCTGATAACTGGATCCCCTTTTCATCCTTCAAGGAAATTACGAAGCGGGCACGAATTTTGCACGACAACGATCCATCCGTGTTCTATGAGATCGGCATATCTTCAACGGCGGAAGGCGGTCTTGGCATGCTCGAGGTGCTCAAGCGTATGCTTGCCTCTGTCTTTGCAGACCCGACAGTGCTGATTAAGCGCGTTCCGAAATACAATGAGTATTTTAATAAGACGAAGGACATTGAAATCTTAAAACTGGAAAAAGACCACGCGTTTTTCAAGGTGAAGTTTCGCGGGGCAATCGATCCTGTGCACGACTTTCATTCCGGACCCATCGTGAAGGGGGTCATCGCAAGTATTCCAAGTATTTGGAAACAGCCACACGCGACTGTTGAGGAGATCGTTTTGGAATATGATGTTATCAAGCTTCTTCGTGAACAGTTCTCCGTTTACTCGGAAATTAAAAATGATCTTTTTTACGTGGAGGGTGAGCTGTATGGTCGCGCGGTGGGACTGGTGGAGGAAAAGGTTGGCGGCGGACATCATTACATGGGGGCGCACCGCGATCTGGCCGAGCAGGATGAACATAGAGGTGTTCTTATTACGAAGGATTATTCCTATAAGTCATATCCGCTTCTTCGACAAGGACAGATTTACAATGCCCCCTATTTTATACTGCGCATGCAGTGGCAGTATGAGCCATTTTTCAAAAGGATCGTTGGACAATTCCGTGCGGCGCCTTCTCAGCACGCGCAGAGCTATCTTCAGGAGATGGAAGATCGCGCCAGCTATTTTCAGCGGTATTCACAAGAGCTGGAAGAGGCTGTGCGCCAGCGCAACAAGCTGATAACGGATGAAAAAAAAGAGATAGAGGTGCTGAAGAATCAGCTCACGTCTATCTTGAGCTCACATCTTCCGACCGACCTTGTGTCACGTATGACTATTCACAAGCTCGCGCCAAAGCGGCATAGCGGCGTGGTGTTTTTTGCCGACTTAGTTGGATTTTCCAAGCGTGTCCATTCGACGGAAGACTTTGGTGGGATGATGGTGGAGCTCAATCGCTATTGCGAAATTGCAAACACTGTTATCAGGGCGCGGAATGGATGGGTGTATAAATATATGGGGGATGGCATTATGGCGGTGTTTGGTGGGTATAAGGAAAACGAGGACTATCCTGTTCTCGCGCGCAACGCATTGGAAGCCGCGCAAAAAATAGGTATACTGGTAAATGAAATGGGGTGGGATATTCGTATCGGCATCGAATATGGTGATTTTATCGCCGGCGAAATCGGTCCGACCGATGATCGCATCTGGGATTTCTTGGGCGAGACGATAAACTTTGCGGCACGCCTTGAACAGAATGCAGGCGCAAACGAGGTTCTTATCGGGCCGAATGCGTATTCGTTTGTTAGCGACAGCGTGAATGTTGAAGAAAAAATTATTACAATGAAGGGGCTGGGTGAGCAGGCGGTCTATTCCTTCAAAGGATTTAAAGATAATGAGGAGAGCGGCACGTCATCTGTATAGTATTGGGTATAGCATATATTTTTATGCTGTGTTTTTGGCGCTCCTCCATCTTTATTTCTTGTACGGGCACGTAAAAATTGGCGATGCTCAAAGACCGAAAAACATTGAAGCGTGGCGCAATCTTTCTTTGCGCCTTATTGATGCGCTCTTTTTTCTTGCGCGCGTACGCGTTAAGGTCGTCGGGCGTGAAAACATTCCGGATTGTCCGGTAGTTTTTGCGGCAAACCATCAGAGCTATCTCGACCCTCTCGTCATACTCCATGTTGTTCGGCGGCCGTTTACCGCCGTGACAGCACCGTTTGACGTGTTTCCCTCCATCATCCGAAGGTGGTTTGGACATATGGGGTGTATTAGTGTTTCGCGAGATGTATTTGAGGAGCTGAGGTATAAGTCGACCGTTCATGCCGAGAGGGCAATCGCCTCATGTGTCGATACGCTGAAGGGCGGGATGTCGG
>CAYJLM010000072.1:2299-7918 GCA_964370875.1 uncultured Gammaproteobacteria bacterium
CGCTCCTTATTTTTCCCGAAGGCCGCCGCGAGTTCAAAAAGCACCTCATTCCTTTTCATCTCGGCGTTGCAAAGATTGCGCTTGGCGCGCATGCACCGGTCGTGCCCATTGCCTTAAAGCGGATCGATACATTTTTCCCAACACACCATATAGTCCTGAACCCCGTTCACCTTGAAACAACCGTTATCCCTCCGGTTGGACTTTGGGATATTTCTCCGGATATTTTGAAAGACGTGTTGTATTTGGAGAATAGAATAAAAAAATATCTTCCCAAGTCATATTTTGACGAAAAAAGTATCCCCCATCTCGTCCATGGCACGCGCGGTGCATTTTTTGATCTGGATGATACACTGACGAGATCAAATATCTATCAAAAGCTCGTTGCCCAGTATCTCATGAAGCACCTGACCGCGGGTAATGTCGGAAAAATTCCCAAGCTCGTGATGAAGCGCCTGCTTCTCAAGCACGGGTATTTTTATCTCGCCGCCATTCGACTATTGAAGGGCATTAACGCGACGGAATTTTTGAAAGGGTTTTCCGGCTACCTCAGAAAACATAAGAAAGAGCTGTTCTGCTCTGAGATGCTTGAACTTATATATCGCCACCAAGAAAGAGGTAATAAAGTGTTTATTATCAGCGAGGAGCCGCAGGAGATTCTTGATCCGATTTCAAAACTGCTTGGTGTCCCCTGTTTTGGAACAGTACTGGAAAAGAAAAATGGCGTGTTCACCGGCGAGATCATCGGACACATTATGAAAGACGAGTTCAAGCGCGAGAAGATGATTGAGTTGGCCAAAAAGTACACCATTGATCTTGAGAAGAGCTATGCGTATGGCGATTCATACCATGACTACGCCATGGTGCGCAGTGTCGGCCATGGGGTGCTGGTAAATCCAAAGAAGTCATTTGGCGCGCACTGTAAGGGGCTTGGCATGCGCGTTATTCATGAAAAGTAGAATGCATGAAATTTGATAAACTCAAAATGGAAAAAATTGGGGAGGGTGACGAGAAGGTTGTGTATATTGACCCGAAGAATCCAAAGAACGTGCTTGCGTTCCATCATGAAGGCTTTTATCCTCCGCCGACAAGAAATCAGATGAAGGGGATGTTTTATTTAACAGAAATCGCGCGCATTTTTTTTCCGAACAATATCCCCGAGATTCGCTTTGCCGCAACAGACCCCAGTGTCATGAGTCGAAAAAAAGTTCAGTTTGGAAAGGAGCATCAGGCGCTCCAGCGAGGACTCTATCTTGATCGTGGAGCTGTAACTGGTAGAGAGATGGGTGTAGCACGCGAAGTGCTTTCGGCTAATAAGGAAATAAAAGAGTTCCGGTCCGCTCTTGCCGGTTGCGGGTTACCGGACGGTGACGGGATTCATAATTTTGGCCACGATCAGACTGGAAACGCCCAGTACGCCGAACCCTTTCAGGCGTTCACGCTTTTTGGTGATGAGTTAATACTTCAGTTTGACCCAGACAAATTGGAGAAGGCAATCGATCGCCTTGATGGTGAAGATAAAAAAAGAGCACTGGCACATTACAATCGTCTTACGCACATTATAGAAGATGAGCGAAAGCGCCTCAACGACCGCTTAAAATAATGGAAAGGATTTTTGGAAGAGCGTCGACGACGGCAATCGGGAGCGCTTTTTTTGTTTTAGGTGAGAGCGAGATGGTATTTGATACGAATATTTGTTTGAATTTCAACGCGCGGAGGGTTTGGATCGCATTGCCCGAGAGCACGGGGTGAGTGACGCACAGAAAGAGCGTTTTGAATCCATTTTTTTTCAAGTGACGTGCGCATTCCTGAATGGTGCCTCCCGTGTCGCAGATATCATCGAGTATAAGCGCTGTTGTTCCCTGTTTTATTCCAAGCAGTTCATGCGAGTGAACCTTTCCCGTTTTAGGATTGCGATGTTTTTCAAGCCAGCAGACAGGTACTGAAGGGTCAAGCAAATCCCGGAATATATCGGCGCGATGTCTGCTCCCATGATCCGGTGACACAATGGTAAGCCCGTCGGATTTCTTCCATATTTTTTTGAACGCCTTAACAAATTCGGGAATAGGGTCGATATTCACTAGCGGAAGCGGTGAATTTTTTTCAGTAACAGGACTATGGAGGTCGACGGTGATAATACGCGTTGCGCCGCAGTGTTTAAAGATTTTTATAAAAAGATCGGCGGGAAGGTGGTCGCCTTTACGCACCTCGCGATCCTGTCTGGAGTACCCGAAATATGGCAGGACAAGCGTGATGTCCTGCGCGCCATTTCGCTTTAGCGTGTCGATGAGAGTGAGTGTCTGTACGAGATGATCACCCGGCGGGTCAGTACGCCCGAGTACAACCGCACTTCTAGTTTTCTGTCGGACGGTAAGCAGCCATTCGCCGTTTGAAAAATGGCGCCATTCAGTATTGCGCGCAAATGTTTTGTCGAGCTTTTTTGCAATCGATTTTTCAAAGGGCCGTGGATTTGGAAGAGTGAAAACCATACGAGGCAGAGGGCTTAACGGCCGGAGTTTAGTAGTGCGACAACTTGATTGTCCTCGACCTGTGGGAAGTCTTCATAGAGTTGCCCCACGGCCGAAAAGAACGGCGGGATTTCAAGGGCAACGAGCTCATCAACCTCGCGGCGAAGCACATCAATCGTATCTTGCGGGCCTCCGGCAATGGCGACGATAATTTTTTGAGGATGTTCGGCTTTCACCGTCTGAATGGCCGCACGCATGGTAAGGCCGGTCGCAATACCGTCGTCAACAAGAATGACTTTTTTTTCCTTCATAACTCGTGGGGGTAGCCCCTTGCGATACACATCAAGGCGTCGGCGGGCTTCTTTTTGCTCTTTCTTCATGATAATAGACAGGATTTCTTCACCATATCGTTCTTTTTCCGACTCGTTCCACACGGCATCCCCACTTTCCGTAATGGCACCAATTGCGTATTCATCGTTTTCCGGCGCGCCAATTTTCCGCGGTACGACAATGTCAAGCGGGGCGCGCAATGCGTCGGCGATAACGCGTCCGAGCACAACACCACCCCGCGGCAATGAAATGACAATCACATTTTCACGGTCTTTGTATTCTATAAGTTTTTCTGCCAGTTGCTTGCCGGCATCTTCTCGATTTTTGAATGGCATATACCTATAGTATACTATAGGTATAACAATTGGCGAAAAAGATATGAATAGTACGTTTGAGATTCCGGCGCGTTACTGGGCGTGGTATGTGTGTGTGAGTCTGGTGGCAGTGGTTGTGTTGCCGATTGTTGGGCGATTAATACAACTTCAGCCTCTTATTACGTTTATCACCACGACGATTCTGCTGATCTGTGCCTTGGCGGGACTGTTATTTTTTGGCACGAAAAAAAATAAACGAACCCTCCTAGCTGTTAGTTTTATTTTTTGCGCGTTTTTTTTCATTATTCTCATAAAGTTCTTGATTACGCCGATGGGAATTTTTTTGCCTGCTCTTGCAAGTCAGTGGCCGAGGAATGAAACAACATTTCCTCTCGGTATCTTTTCTCTTTTTTTCTCTGCGACCGGCACATTTTTTTTCTATCGAGCACTCAGTTATGTCTGTGAGCGGTTTTTTGGAAGAAGATTGAATTTTTTTAGAAAAAAAAATGGAAACGTCCCTCTTTTGAAAATTATATCTAGGGTCGTT
Organism: uncultured Gammaproteobacteria bacterium; assembly: GCA_964370875.1. Lineage (GTDB taxonomy): Bacteria > Patescibacteriota > Patescibacteriia > JACQRZ01 > JACQRZ01 > JACQWH01. The sequence goes on from CAYJLM010000072.1 coordinate 5,956, forward strand.
TTTTCCCTTATTGGCGTGTCACTCCTTGTATTGATTGTTTTTGATCCGACACTCCTTCTTTTGCCCGCCTTTCTTTTGTTGCCTTTCGCCTCCCAGGCAGGAGTATTTTTTCACCCCTTGTACGGATGGCTCACCGCCGCATTCATTCTTTTATTTTTAGCATGTTACGCAGTGACATGTCACAGAATGAAAACAGAAGATATTCTGAGCGGTAATACCAGACATATAGATACATTTTCTTGGTCTTCGATGGCCATATTGGTTAACATTCATCTATTTTGGATTCTTTCAATGAAGACATTAGCGATAGTGCTTGCAATAGAGTCATTTAGGCCATCACTTTTTCTTTTTTAATTTTTTTGCATGGTATACTTCCTTTGTTGAAGTCCTTTGACATGCCGGCATTAGCCGGAAGGAGTATACCTTGAAACTTCAAAAGATTTTCGCCATGGCTTTTGCATTCGTCGTTTCAGCGTGTGCGCCGCGGGCGATTACCATCAAGCCCGCGGAAAACAAGCAAGGCGCCACCCCATCTGCTGGCACGGTAGAGATGGCGACACCAAAACCAGCGGCAACACCGCCTACACCCGTCGCGACGGCATCTTCTGAACCGGTTCTGACAATGCAAGATCCGGGCGCTATCATAAGCGCGCAGCAAGTCGCTACGAGCGACACGGGCATTACAGTCAGAGTCACCGTCGCGACAAAAGAGGGCCAGGAGTTCCCAAGAGACGGTGTGCGGATCGTGGTTGACCCTGTGAAATTCGGACTCGCCAACGGAGAACAGCCACTCCTCTTCCGAGTGCGTGACGATCAGTTTGGTCAGGCCGAATTGATCGACGGCGGAGTACGAACAACGCAAGAACTTCTTTCCGACGTTCTCATTCCCGCAGTCGGTATCTATCTCATCAAGAACAGGGAGAAGATCTTCGTTGACGGAACAATCGTACTCCCGCCCATTTTTGGGGAAGAGAAGTATGGTGTGTTTCCAATACGGGGTGATGGAGCACTTGGTTCGAAGTTCGCAGTATCTGCGCAGACCAATCTCGTCTTGAAGATTGGAAGTTATATCCGGGGTCCGGTAACATGGACGCGCGATGAAGCGTTTCCTGTTAAGGTGAACGTTTTTGTTCACCCGATCAGCGGACATGAAGATCGATCTTTGTCGTATTCAATGGTCGATTGGGTGAAGCATAACAACACTCAATCTCCCAGAAGGGACGAGATCGCCAAAACAGTTCGAGGATATTTCCTGGATTCGTGGAACACGCGGTTAAACCCCGATATCGGCGGGTCAGTATTCAACGGAAATAGACGCACATACTTTGATCCGGGTACGCCCTGGATTCATGCATGTGGCAGTGCCGGGTGCAACGAGGCAACAAAGGCATGGGTCGAAGAGGGCCACGAAAGGTACAACGACCTAGGTCGGATTGAAGATGCCCCGGCGCGTGGCGGATCACAACACGAGGTGCCCGATCTTGTGTATGCGACGATCGCTCAGCAGCACTTGCCATGGCTTATGTCCCTGGCCTATCTCATACACCAGCGGGATGCAGGATTGTTGAATAGTACAACGCAGACGAAGGCGGTTGTGGACGCACTCGCCGGAAAACCGTTCACGCTGCTCAACGAAAACGGCAGGACGCTTGGCTGGGACGGTCGTGGAACAGGATTCCCCGTGGGTATGACCTACCAATGGTTTGCCCCCGGCGACGCTTCGTTTCCATATTTCCAGAAACGGATCTTGGAGGCGGCAAAGTTCAGGGTAACTCCCTGCGGGAGTATCCCTGCGAATTTGCAGTATACAGACCTCAGGACGGGAGAGTGCTTCTATAACTATGCAGAGGAACTCGACTTTCTGGAGGGTTGGTACGCAACCGAGAGTATCGGTGTCCGGGACGTTATTGCCGGATACGTTCCAGCCGTTGATCCTAAGACGATCGAGAAAGCGGAGAGCACA
>CAYJLM010000073.1:0-7760 GCA_964370875.1 uncultured Gammaproteobacteria bacterium
CCCCTTATGCCTGTATGTATTGTAGGGCGAATCTATGGCCAAATCCGCCGCGCGCGCGGAAGGATCTGACTTGCCGGTTATATAATTTATTGTGGAATCCGCCTGAAGAGGCATTCCGGACTTCATGCGGCGATAAAAGATGTCCGCAGCCATACGGCGATCCTGGCTGCCCTTTACTTCGCGTTCCAAGATACTTGCCAGTGTTACAACTCCATGGATACCATACTGCTCTTCCATTTGTTTGCGCTGCTCCTTGGCAGTTTCAGCCACGTATTGACGAGCAAAATTTTCCAAACATTTTTCTACGATATCGGCCGCCGTGCTCTGCTCATAAATGCGATACGTATCGGGAAAGAGATACCCCTCGAGAAATATTCCGCTTGTCCGTGCCGGAAGGAATGAAAATCTCGAATAATCCTTCAATGTTTCGGAAAGAAAATCGGCCTTCGAGACTACGCCAAGCCCATCCAGGTAGCTCGCAATATCGGCAATCGTCCACCCTTCAATAATACGAATTGTTATTTCCTTTTTCGGCGCTCCTTTTACAAAAAGTCCGGCCGCGCCAATGAGGTTCAGGGGCTCGAAGATACGATACTCGCCTGCCTTCAGTGTTGCATTCGGATACAAGCCGCCGACAACAACGCGAAAGAGAAGCGCATTTCGAATAATCCCCTCATTGGCCAACGCGGTACTTGTTTTCAGAATAGATGCCCCTTGCTGAATAATAATAGTGCGCGGCGAAGAAAACGATACCGGTTCGAAAACTACCGTGGACGCCCAAATAGCACCGGAGAGAAGAACAAAAAAAATGATAGCAACACCGTATGCGCAGAGTGATTGTGCATGACCGGTGCGTGTCGGTTTTGAAAACATATTAGACTCGTTTTCCATACGCATGAGTATACCAATCACATACACGACCGCTCAGGTCGCATGCAATCAACCCGGCCAGAATACCAACACCAATGCCACCCAGGATGTCGCCCGGATAATGGACGCCAACGAAAATCCGAGCCACCCCAATTGCAAGGGCGCCTGCATATCCTATCCAGCGCAAGCGAGGAAGCGCCAGCGCGCATACAGTGGCGGCGGCAAATGATAGGGCTGTATGATCTGACGGAAATGACTTACTCACACTCGCAACACCGTCGATAAGGGGCGACAGGTGCAGTGCAACAAATGGACGCGGACGAAAAAGGAAATATGCAATGGCGTGATTTACTGCATACGCGAAGACCAGCGCGAGGACCATGTGCGTCAAGGGCTTGCGACGATACACGACTCCCAGCGCGAGAGCGGGTACCAGGATATATATGGCATATTTCGCAAAAAAAATTCCGATTCCATCAAGGATCGGTGACAGTCCGGCGAGGCCGTGTATAAAAAGAAAAAGCTGAGTATCCATGGGCTCTCTAAGATGGGAGAAGATGACTGATATCGCGTATCGTCACGGCGATCAGCAAAAGTATCAGTGTCACAAATCCAATAAGATGGATCGCATTCTCAAGCGCGGGGCGCAACGATTTACCTCGCACCTTTTCAATGAGTGCAAAAAGTACCCGCCCCCCATCGAGCGCAGGAATGGGTAGAATATTGATAACCGCCAAGCTCACTGAGAGCTGAGCCATAAGATTGATCACATACGCGACACCCAATTGCGCTGCAGTCGCCGTATATGTCGCAATGCCGACAGGCCCAACAAACCCATCGAAGGCAAGCCGCCTGAACGCCTGCCCAAGCAACATAAAAATACCAACAAGCAACGCCCACGTTGACTGAATAGCCATAATGAATGCCGTGTGAATCGGATATGCCACCACAGCCGTCTTTGTCAGACCGACACCCAATGCCGGCGTACCTCCATCAAGCACCACGGGCGTAATATCTTTTGTGAGAATTTGAGAACCGCGCCGCACTGAGACGGATACAGACGCATCTTTGTGCGATCGAATATATTCCTGGAGATCCACGATACGGAAAAACTGTTTCCCGTCGACAGTCTCGATGGTATCTCCGAGCACTATCCCCGCCTTATCCGCAGGCGAACTCGGAAGAACATTGACAATCTGAATCTTCTGAGTCGCGCTCGCAGTCTCATCCTGGGGCCGGTCAATCGAGGTCGGCATGCCTATTGAAAAACCGAGTGTCAAAAGCGCAACCGCAGTCACAAGATTCATTGCGACGCCCGCGGCGAGGATTATGATTCGCTGCCAAATTTTCTTTGCGGCAAAACTATCATGATCATGCGCAGACTCGCCCTGTTCCCCTTTTAATTTAACAAATCCACCAAGCGGAAGCCAATTCAAAGAATAGATAGTCGCCCCTCGCTTCCACCCTTTTGCTCGTGGCGGAAATCCTAACCCGAACTCCTCAACATGAACACCGAAGAAGCGCGCGGCAAAAAAATGCCCGCACTCATGAACAAGTACGAGGATACTCAAAATAATAAGAAACAAAAGTAGTGTAGATGCAAATGAAAGCATACTATATATCCCGACTCAAAACTCATACCCGCGATTTCCTACGCGCGCGTCTGGTGCTTGAATCTTACGAAAGTCGTCGCCCGTTATGGTTACAGTGTCATTATTTCTTTTTCTTTGTCCTGCGCGATTGCGTCTGCCTTCGCCCCGTACTCCTTGGTTATTTCATCAAGCTCCTTTTGCATGCCAAATTTATCATCCTCAGTTATTTCATTGTCCTTCTCCGCCCTCCCTATCTCATCTCGAAGTCGATCGCGCAATAGCCGAATAGTAATCTTTGTTTGCTCCTGCTTCTGTCCAACACCCTTCACAAGCGCACGCCTATTCTCCTCTGTCAGTTGCGGCAATGAAATGCGGACTCCAACACCATCGCTGGTGGGCTGAGCGCCAATTGACGCAACGGTAATACCTTTCTCAATCTCCTTGACCATCGAAGCATCCCACGGCGTAATCAAGATAGTTCTGGCATCTGGTATGCTCAACGAAGCAATGTGCTTTATTGGCGTTGGCGAACCATAGGAATCAACCAATATATTTTCAACAAGACTCGTATGCGCCCTTCCCGTGCGTATACCGGAAAGCTCCTCCGATAAATGCGCTAGTAATTTTTCAAATTCCGTTCGCGACTCTTTTAAATCTATCATACGATTATACCAGTCGACAATTTAAAATTACGTATAAAAAATGTACGACATACCCATGCCTTATGATACAAGTATACCATGATTAATGATTTACTTCAAGTTAATAAAACTGCTCAGGACCATAATACCAATAGGGCTCAAGTCGTCGTCTGTCGGTGCGGAAGCCAAGATATTGAATAGCTGCATTCGTAGGGTCAATTGTGAGATATGCCGGCACCGAACCGGAAGGAAGCGGAAGCGCGACCCAGTGCGCTCCGCCGTCATTGGTACGATAAAACGTATTTCTCGTACCGTAATAACTTTCTGACGAGTCATTACTGTTCGATCCGGCAATAAGGATGGGGACACTGCTCTCCGGCGTCAACAGGGGAATCCTCTGCCATGACTTTCCAGCATCAGATGTCTTAAAAAGTCCCCGCTCCGACGCAAAGAAAAGCGCATCACGCGACGTCGTTGACTCGAGTGCGCGAAATGAATGAGCATCAGAGAAATCTGCCAAATTACCCGTAATATCTTCCCAGTGCTCACCCTGGTCAGTACTCCTCATAATCACACCATTTATGGATGCGAGATAGAGCACGTTGGGATCATACCGATCGATAAGTATCTTTGCGAAGGGGTACGCGGGATTGCGATACTGCGCGCGCCAAGTCAGCCCGCCGTCAAAACTCTTAAACACATCACCGGCCGTAGTTGCCAAGTAGACTGTTGATGGTGATGAATAGTCGACGACGATACTGCGGAGCAGGACTCCGTCTCGCGTTTCACGGAAAAGAACATCCCATGACTCCGCGCAGTTTGTTGTTCGGAAAAGTGTCGATATTGTTGAAAAAAAGAGCGTACATCGAGCGGTTGGGTCAAGCGCGATATCGAGAATTGACTGCCCGTCAATCAACTGGACCCATTCCTCTCCCCCATCTTCGCTCGCAAAAAGCCCCCGCACTGTCGAGCCGAGAAAAACACGCAACGGATTTCGTTGATCGACGACGATTCGTGTCGTGTCTATATCCTCAACACGGGATGCGCGTCCGTCCGCCAGATGAAAATTGGATTTCTGCTTCCACGAGCGTCCGCCCGTGATTGTTTTAAATATCCCCGTTTCTTGCTTTTGCGAAAACTGCAAACTACACGCTTGCCCGACAAACAAAAGCGCCACACATACTACTGCAACCCTAAAAAATGAAGAGGTGTACTTCATGGAATGCTAGATGAAAAGTCTATCGTTAAAGCTTTTGGAGGACTGAAGTACGGGCGAAAGACGAAGCTGTACGCTATTCCTGACAAGACTATACAGAAATTGCACTGCCGTAGACTGCTCTGAGTCCGTGATATGCCCAGTCAAACACTCCCGAACTCGAGCATGCGCGTACCACTCAGCAAACTCAAGCACATTCTCCGAATCAATATGAGACCCAAAAACAGATCGAAACCATATCGGGCCGGTTTCGCACTTTCTCAATATGCCGTCCGCCTCTTCAGCTTTTTTTCTGTACGCCGTATCGGTCATAAGACGAACCGCGCACCCCGGCCTTCCGGCACTGAGTCGCGCAATGTATTCCGCATCCTTACAACCTCGCTTCTCGAGACTGTCAGAGATTACGGCAGGAGAAACGAGGGAAAATCGTATGACGGCGCAACGGGAAATGAGCGTTGGCAATACTCCCCCTTCATTGTCCGCGCACAAAATGAATAGTGTTTTTTTTGGCGGCTCCTCAAGACATTTCAGGAGCGCGTTCCCTGCCTGTTGATTCAGCAAATCAACGCGAGAAATACATATCGTTCGAATACCTCCGTCATGTGTCGAACGGCTCAGACGGCTCAGAAGCTCACGAATATCGTCGATCGATATGGCGTCCTTTTCCCCTTCTGGTATAGAGGGCAAAAATAGCTCCTCGGAAGGATGAATTGCATCGATAAACCATTTTGCAACCGCCTTCTTGCCAACATGCGCGGGACCTACAAAAAAATATGCATGCGAAAGGTTGTTACCTTTGATGCTTTTCTGCAAATAGGAACAAATCGTAGTGTGCCCGATAATGTTTTCCATACAGACTCATCATATCATAAAAACCGTGGCTTACAAAGAGCGTGTCGCGCATTGTTCAAGAATATGCATTGTTTCCTGAGCACATCGCTCCCAGGAGAACCGACGTGCATTTTCGTACCCCTTCATAATATAATCGTTACGAAGGGCTGTATCGTGAAGGGACTCCTGAACACCGCGTGCAATATCGCTTACCTTGCTCGGATCAACATATACTGCGCCACCCCCCGCAACTTCCGGAAGTGATGTCGTATTGGAGCATACGACAGGAATGCCGCATAATTGAGCCTCCACGACCGGCATACCAAACCCCTCATACAAACTAGGGAAAACAAACACGTACGCGGCGCGCATCAGTACTCTTTTCTCATCTTCTGATATCCAGCCAAGATAGTGAATGGACTCTGCGTATGGTGAAGACGCGATCGAATCAATGATCGCTTGTCCATCAAAACCGATTGGTCCTGCCAGCACCAGATTGCCGTCAAAATGACCGTGTTGCTTTAACATTTCAAATGCTTGAATGAGCCGACCGACATTTTTTCTGCTGTCGATGCGACCGACAAAAAGAAGGTACGGATTGGTAAGGTGATATCTATCACGTACGGCTATCATCTCATCTTCTTCAACTTCTTGTGCATAAAATTGCGTATCGACACCCAGGTACACAACCGAAATTTGTGACTCGCGGGCATCATACACACGAACAAGCTCACGCTTCGTAAACTCAGATATTGTAATAATCTTTGAACAGTGGCGGAGCGCGTAACGAGTGGACCACTCAAGGTACTCGCGCTCCTTCTTGCTACGATAGTGAGGTGAGTCATGAAACCCAATATCATGAATGGTTGTCACGGTGCACCGCGGATGAATGACAGGAACGGCATGCGAGGGTACGAACAACACGTCAGGAGCGGCCGTGAACATCTCGAGTGAAAGACCGCCTTGCGTCCAAAAATAATCAAACGGCCATGCGAGGCGGCGCTCATGCCAATTTTTGGGCAGGGCAAACTGAATTGAATCTTTTATATACAGGCGAAATTCGTGCTCACTAGGAAGCATACTCATCGATCGCAAGAGATGGTGTGAATACCATTCCGTTCCGGTCTTTTCTTTTTTTCCAGCGCGCGACGCGTCAATGCCAATCGTCATACTTTTTGGATATATCCCAATTTCAATGCCGCCAATGATAACACGACCATGGATTGCCCGTCGGTAATTTCGCTTTTTTCTATCATCTTCAGTGCCCGGCGAAAGGGCACGCGCATAACGCGGGATATCCCCTCCTCGCTCATATCTATTTCATTTCCACCGACATGTTCAAGATCTTGCGCAAGATATGCATACCCGATCTCATCCGATATTCCATTTGCTACTTGATATTTTCCAAGCAGAGTCCACTTCTTCGCCTTCATGCCTGTTTCCTCCAGCAGTTCTCGTTTTGCGGCGGTCAAGGGTCTCTGACCGCCAGATCCTCCCGCGGGAATTTCAATGGAGTACATCTGCGTTGTATGGCGATGCATGCGAATAAGGTATACATTTTCCCCCTCGTCAATTGGTACAATAAATACAGCGGGCGGGCGAACAATAACATTGTATTCTCCCGGCTCACCGTTCGGCTTTATTACGGTATCTTTACGAACAGAATACCAGGGATTTGAGTAGACAACTTTCGAGGATATTTTTTTCCAACGACGCATATCACATACTATTTTAGCTATCGCGCAACAAAGCATTGCTTGATGCGTACGACCAGATTGATCTGGCGATCCCAAAATCCTTCAAATGCCCGCTGTCTTAATTCTGGACCTGTCATCCCGCATAGGATCTAGTCACGATCTTCGATACCCGATAAGAGCTCACCAATAATATTCGTTGAAATAAATTCCTGGATTTTTTCTCGGTCATCGGGCCATAGCGCAATCGCATGACGAAATTTTACATCTGCCATGTCCGGGGTTAAACTTTCAAGGCTAATAGCGCCTGCTTCCTTTGCTAAAGCACCAAGCTCATAACGCTCCAAAATAACACGGCCGTCTTCAAAGGGAGACAAAATTCCTACATGAATTCCTGCTTTAGTCGCAGCGGCAATTGCATCAATCCATGAGTAGGTGGTATCAGTGTCGTAGTCATTCCACTCTCGGCTTGGAATTTGACCCGCCCCCTTACACTCCAGAATAACACCTTTGAGCCGACCGCGCTCGACCATATCCATAAGCATCCATGGCGGCGTGTCGGCTGAAACACGAATCGTACCGACTTTGCGTTCTAGCTCCGTGTCGAGACGAATATTCTGAACTGCCAAAACTGGATCTTTATAGCGAATCCCTTCTTCAAAATGGATGTGCGGCCAAACACGCGCGACCGGATTTCTTCCCGGAGTGTAGAAAGCCATAAAATTTGATTCTGCTCTTTTTTTTAACCGACTGCCGTCCCATACATCGCCGATGCACACATTGTATACACCGACTGCGTTATTCCGGTGAAATGAAGCGGCTATGCGAAAAGTGTTTGACAACTGCATATGGACATCTGTCCCCACTTCATCCTTTGTCATTTGCGCTCCAATCACTGTCTCTTATACACATCTCC
>CAYJLM010000074.1:0-7584 GCA_964370875.1 uncultured Gammaproteobacteria bacterium
ATACTATGTGAATTATAGTTCACGTTGTATAAAGATGCAACAAGGTGTATATTGTCAAGTGTATGGATGAGATTTCAAAAAAGCTTGGTGAAAATTTGCGACGAATACGGAAAGAGAAAGGAATGACGCAGGAGCGTATTTGCGACATTCTTGATCTTGATCGTGGCTACATCAGCAGTATCGAAAACGGCAAGCGCAATCCAACCCTTTCAACATTAAAAAAGTTAGCCGACGCGCTTAAGATTTCTGTTGACGAACTACTAAAATAATTATGCAACTTACTGACAATGAAAAACGAGATGTAATCAAATACTTGGAGGCCGGAAAACCACTGCCTGATAAGTATCGTTTTTTGTTGTTCAACGACGATCGAGAGGTCGAACTGTTATGGAATGGAAAGACAAATGAAGTGACGAATGTTGTCTTACCATTTCAGGTAATTGAGCAAATCGACGAGCCGCGGAGCGATGAAAAGTTTGGTAACGCACAAGGATCACTTTTTGATATGTCCGGTCGGCAAATTTCGGGCTGGACGAATAAGCTTATTTGGGGAGATAACAAATTAATTTTATCATCGCTAAAAAATGGTCCATTACGTAAAGAAATAGAAGCGCAAGGCGGTTTGAAATTGATTTATATTGACCCGCCATTTGACGTCGGAGCTGATTTTTCGATGGATATAAAAATTGGTGATGGGGATGACGAGGAGAGCTTCACAAAAAAGCCGTCAGTGATAGAAGAAATTGCATATCGAGATACATGGGGCAAAGGCGCTGATAGTTTTATTGCGATGATTTATGAGCGATTAAAATTGATGCATGATTTATTGGCAGAAGATGGAAGTATTTATGTGCATTGTGATTGGCGGGTAAATAGTTATATGAGGTTAGTTCTGGATGAAATTTTTGGAGAAGATTGTCAAAAAAATGAAATAATTTGGCACTATGAAAAATGGACTGCACCTAGTAAGTCGTATCAAAAAAACCATGATATTATCTTTTTTTATACAAAATCAGGAAGTCATATCTTTAATGAACAAAAAATACTCACGGATAATTTAAAAGGAAAATACGAAACAGGATATTTGATTGGAGGCGGGTACGGGAGTAATGGCTTAGTTGTGTACGATAGAAATATTCCGAAAGTTCAAGAAATGATAAAATCAGGTAAATATAAAGTTCATTATGCGGAAACTACAGGAAAGCCATTGAGTGATGTTTGGAATATCCCCTTTATAAATCCTGTCGCTACTGAAAGATTAGATTACCCAACGCAAAAACCCGAAAAATTAATTGAACGAATTATTAAGGCATCCTCTAACGAAAGCGATCTCGTGGCTGACTTTTTTTGTGGCTCTGGCACTAGCTTGGCAGTTGCAGAAAAGCTTGGTAGAAAATGGATCGGTTCTGATCTCGGAAAGTTTGGTGTCCATACAACAAGAAAGAGAATGATAGGAGTACAGCGAGAATTAAAAAAAGCTGGAAAGAATTTTCGTGCTTTTGAGATTCTGAATGTCGGCAGATATGAACGGGAAAATTTTCTAACGACAAACGATGATTTGCGAGAAGAAGAAAAAGCCAAGCAGGCAGAAAGAAAGGAAAAGGAATTTATCCAACTTATTCTCGCAGCATACAAAGCAGAATCAGTGAGTTCATTTGTAAATATCGTCGGGAAAAAAAGAGATCGTCTCGTTGCTGTGGGACCGATCAATCTGCCGGTTTCTTCAAAATTAATTCAGGATATTGTCACTGAGTGTAAAGAGAAAGGACTCACAAAAGTTGACGTTCTTGGTTTTGATTATGAAATGGGAATGGACTTTCAAGACTATGCCGATCAAGGGATTGATGTTGCTTTCAGAATGATCCCAAGAGAAGTTTTTGATAAGCGAGCAGTTGAGAGAGATCAGGTGAAGTTTTATGATGTCGCATTCATCGAGGCAAGGCCAGTTATAAAGGGTAGGGGAAATAACAAGGAACTTTCCATTGAGCTTACTGATTTTTCGGTCTTCTATAATCAAGATAGCTCCGAAGAGATATCAGAATCGTTAAAGCCTGGCGGCGAAAAAATCGTTGTTGAAAGTGGGCAGATAGTAAAAATATCCAAAAATAAGGACGGAAGCATAAACGAGCCAGAAATTTTAACAAAGAAATGGAGCGACTGGATTGATTACTGGGCAGTAGATTTTGATTTTTCAGACAGAAAAGAAATTATCAAAGTTGTTGAGAATGGAGAAGAAAAGGATGTCTGGACAGGTGATTATATTTTTGATAACGAATGGCAAAGTTTCCGAACAAAGAAAAATCGAAATCTTGAACTCACCTCAGCGCCGAAAGAAGTAAAAAAGGGAACATATAAAGTCGCTGTAAAGGTCGTTGATATTTTCGGGAACGATACAACAAGAGTGATTGAGGTGATAATATGACCGCAATATTAACCTTTCTTGAGTTGCATTCTGTTTCTATCGCTATAGTGGTTTCGCTTTTTGGTGGTTTATTTAAATTTTGGCAATATATTGATATTAAGAGAAGTGAATTGAAGCAGAAAAGATTCGAAAATTATCATAAGCTTATTGAAAGATTAGTATCCCCAATCCCTAACAGTGAACAGATGTCTTTGGATATTCAAAAAGCAATAGTTTTTGAATTAAGGAATTATCCTGAGTACAAAAAGGTTACTCAAGATATCTTGGGTGGTTGGTTAGAAATGGCGCCTAAACTAAAAGAATTAATAAGGGAGACTCTTGAGACTTTATAAATAATATGGCTCTCCACAAAGATTTTCCAAAAAATCCTTACGCAACCTTTACTTCAAGCATCCAGTGATTTTCTGCTGACAAAAAATATCACGCGTATTAAATAAGACCTATGTATCTGCCAGAAGACATTGACGACATATTAAATCGGGGCGAAGAAGGAGAAGTTTTGGAATTCAAAGAAGCCAAGAGTAATTTTGATTCTCGGGACAGATCAGATTATTGTGCCGCGATAGCGAATATGGGTGGTGGTAAATTATTACTCGGCATTACAAATGACAAAGAAGTAGTTGGCACAAGCGTGTATCAAGGCACGGAAAATAAAATCCCTCAAGAAGTCTACCAACAAATCGGTATAAGTGTTGCGATTGAGGAGGTTCGGCATCCGAAAGGAAGAGTAGTGGTTTTTGATATTCCTTCTCGCCCAGTAGGTCAACGTGTGCGTTCCTACGGGCGTTATACGTATCCGGTCAGAAGGGGTGAGGCGATCGGCGAAATGGACGATGACACAACGAGAAAGATTTTGAATGAAGTGGAGCCTGATTTTTCATCAAGCATCGTAGAGGGATTAAAACTTGAAGACCTTGACGAGGCAGCTGTTGAGAATTTTAGAAAGAGAAGATCAGAGAAGACGGGAAATAGAGGATTACTTGAAGCGCCAATAATCCAAGTCCTTGCTGACGCAGAATTGGTGCGAGACAAGAAATTGACTTTCGCATGTCTATTGTTACTTGGAAAGAAAGAGAAAATTTCTGAATTATCGCCCCAAGTAGAGATAATTTATGAATGGCGAAATGATCCGGAGCAAATTCACCACGATTTTCGAATGAGGTGGCGCGCCCCCTATTTCTCTATTTACGATGAAATTTGGAATACGATCAGTGCACGAAATATTCGAGTGCCGTACCAAGAAGGTTTTATTCAGCAGGAAGTATTAGCTTTTGATGAGAAGGCATGTCGTGAAGCGATAAATAATGCTGTTGCTCACCGAGATTATTCAATCGGGGGTCGTTCAGTTATTATCCACGCATCGCCAGTATCATTTACGGTCATTAGTCCGGGTGGATTCCCGAATGAAATTACACCTGAAAATATTTTAAATGCCCAACCGCACTGGCGTAATAGGCTCATTGCCGAGGCATTCGAAAGAACAATGCTTGTCGAACGATCAGGTCAAGGAATTGATAGTATATTTGAGACAACCATACGGCAGGGAAAGGGACTTCCGAATTTTAACGGAACAGATGTGAGCACTGTGCAAATCAATGTTCCGGCGAAGGTACAGGATACAGAGTTCGTGAAATTTTTAGAAAAGGTAGCAAATGAGAAGCAGGTATCCTTCTCATTTGATGAGATTTTTGAATTGGAAAAATTAAGAGAAAGAAAGATCATGCCAATATTGCATCATAAGGAAAAGTTTTTAAAACTTGGAGTTATTGAAAAAATTGGAAAAACAAGTGGGACAAAATATATACTTTCACATCGATATTATTCGCACGGCGAGAAGCCGGGTATTTATACACGCATTAAGGGCCTCACTCGTGAACATAAAAAACAGTTGATACTTGAGCATATCAAGCGAGAGGGACATGGTAAAATGCATGAGTTTATTGATATTTTTCCTGAATTAAAACCGTCTGATATTACAAACTTTCTTCAGGAATTAAAAAGAGAAAAGTTGGTTTATGTTGAAGGAAAAACGAATAATGCCGTTTGGAAGTTAGTTAATAGCATTGATTCTAAATAATTAGAACCTTATTTCTTCCCCTATTTTAGCAAATCAAATTATGTCAGTTTTTACTTAATCTATGGCTCTTCATAAAGATTTCCCCAAAGACCCATACGCGATATTAGATCCGAGCATCAGGTGGTTTCCTGCTGATGAGGACTTACGAGCTGAGGGTGCTATGCAAAAGTTATTGCCCCCGCTTGTTGCTGACTTACGTGAAAAAGTAAAGGAGTGGCGCAATAAGCAGTACGAAGGCGCAAGCGATACATCAAAAGCCCTCCTGAACTGGTGGTTCAAGGAAGAGCATATTTTGTATGACCAATTTGGCGTATCGTCGAGCTTCAGATACTACTTCGCTCAAAGAGAGGCACTGGAGACCGTCGTGTGGCTCTACGAGGTTGCCAAAGTCAAGGATAAGTACGATCTCATTCGATACAACTCAACAGGCGTATTAAGTCCCCAAATGTTTACCGAGGAGTGGCCTCGCTTTGTTATCAAAATGGCCACTGGCGCAGGCAAAACAAAAGTCATGAGCCTTCTCATAGCATGGGCATATTTTCACAAAAAATATGAAGAAGATTCGCGCCTGGCGAAGAATTTTCTTTTGATAACCCCGAACGTCATTGTTTTTGAAAGAATAAAGAATGATTTTGAAGGATTGAAGATATTTTTCAGTGATCCTGTATTGCCAGATAACGGATATCAAGGAGAAAATTGGCAGGATGATTTTCAAATATCGCTTCATCTGCAAGATTCGATTGGAAATATCTCAGATACGGGGAACATATTTTTGACGAACATTCATAGGGTATTCGAGAGCGACGTAAAAGAACCGAGTGTTGACGATGAGGATACATCAACATATTTCTTGGGCGATAAGCCCGTTACAAAAACAAATGACTCGACTATCGATTTAGGAATGATCGTACGTGATATCGACGAGCTGATCGTTATCAACGATGAGGCGCACCATTTACATGACGAGAAAATGGCATGGTTCAAGTCAATTCAAGATATTGATAATCGGCTGAAGCAAAAGGGATCCGGCTTGTCTCTGCAGTTAGACGTGACAGCGACGCCGAAGAAGAATGACGGCTCTATCTTTGTACAGACAATTTCCGACTATCCGCTTGTTGAGGCGATCCATCAAAGGATCGTGAAAAATCCTGTTGTTCCTGATGCGGCAAGTCAAGGAAAATTGAAAGAAAATCAAAGCGCGTTATTCAGTGAGAAATACAGGGATTACATCAATCTCGGCATTGAGGAGTGGCGCAAGGTCTATGACGCGCTCAAGCCTATGGGCAAAAAATCAATTCTTTTTATCATGACCGATGATACGAAGAATTGTGATGAGGTTGCCGAATATATTGAAACGAGTTTTGCTGATTTGAAAGGAGCTGTTCTGACGATTCATACTAACAAGAGCGGTGAAATTTCGGAAAGCGTAAGCGGGAAAAATAAAGAAGAACTGGATAAGCTGCGGAAGCAAGCAAACGACATAGATAGCTGGGAAAGTCCGTTTAAGGTGATTATTTCCGTTTTGATGCTCAAAGAAGGCTGGGACGTGAAAAATGTTACTACGATCGTCGGTCTTAGACCCTATGCTGCAGACTCGAAGATTCTTCCCGAGCAGACACTGGGGCGTGGTCTCAGAAGGATGTTTTTTGGAAGAGATGACATTAATGAATATGTCAGCGTAGTCGGTACGCCAGCATTTATGGATTTTGTCGAATCCATAAAGGGCGAGGGAGTCATTCTTGAAAAGAAAGCGATGGGAGCTGGCGCAAAACCAATCGCACCACTGGTTGTTGAAGTAGACAAAGAAAACCCCAAGAAAGACATACAGAAGCTCGATATTGAGATTCCAGTAATGTCTCCGAGAATTCAGCGAGAGTATAAAAATCTAGCCAATCTTGATGTATCGAAATTTGGGAATCAGAAAGTTAAGGTAAAGTCATTTTCTGAAAAGGAGCAAAGAACGATTGTATTTAAGGACGTCGTTGATGAAACAGTCCATCATACGACAATTTTGACTACAGACATTGAACCCAATCATCAAAGCGTCATCGGTTTTTTTGCACAAGCGATAATGAGAGAGCTGAGGTTATTCGGCTGCTACGACATTCTATTTGGTAAAGTAAAAGAATTCATCCAGAGCCACATGTTTGACACTCCTGTTGATTTGTCAGACTTAAATGTTCTGACGAATCTATCCGAAGTCGAATATATCCGTCTTATCAAAGAGACCTTCAAGAAGGCGATCAACGATCTCACTATTCAAGACAAGGGCGATACTGAGATAAAAAATTATATTAAGATAAGCGATGCCCGTCCGTTTGTTGTGAATGATAAAGCGTATTTGATCCCAAAAAAATCTGTTTTCAATAAGATTGTTGGCGATAGCGACTTTGAGCTCGAATTCGCAAATTTTCTTGAGGGCTGTGATGATAGCGATGTTATTTCGTTTTCAAAGAATTTTCAGAATAAGGAGGCCAGTGCCCTGCGTATTGAATACAAAAATTCTGAAGGGATTATCGCGAACTATTACCCCGATTTTTTTGTTAAGAAAGATGACAAAGCTGTGTTTATCGTCGAAACGAAAGGACGGGAGGAGGAAGATGATCGTTTGAAATTCGAGCGACTGGAAAAATGGTGTGTCGATGTGAACGAGCGGCAGAGTAAGGTGGTTTATAAAGCCTTGTATATTAAACAAGAGGAGTGGGAAAAACAGCGGATGAAGAGCTTTGATGAGGTAGTGAGGATTTTTGGTAAAAGTGTCGTCTGATGTTTAATTTCCCGTTGGCATTTATGACGCTGACATTGACCAGAATTGAGATTTGTGAGAAAATTTCTTTGTAAATTTTAACTTTTTTGCTATGAATACTAACACTCAATCAACAACAGAGGAAAATTGTGGTAAGTGTTTACACTCAAAAAATATACATTGCCACATAGAACCCGCAAATGTTAATGGTGAACTTCCTATTACCGGCGCTTGCAAGACTGAAGGATGCGACTGCGAAATGCTCCAGCCAGAAGTTGAGCTATGAGGGTGAGTAAATGTTCCTTATTGTTCCTGCGCGGTTAAGGGCAGGATATGACA
>CAYJLM010000075.1:0-7544 GCA_964370875.1 uncultured Gammaproteobacteria bacterium
ATCCACTCGATATTTCTATCAGTTTGAGCTAATTGATAAGGATGGGGCAAAAAATATCCTCCCGGGGAGGAGCTTTCGAACACCGGCATCAGGTGAGGACGTCAAAGAAAAAAATGAGATGCCCGCCGGATACGTTCCCGTTTCATTTACCATTGCAATTCCGGAACCGACCTTTCATCAGCTCGATGACTGGTTCTTTATTCCCTACCAATTTTCGCATAACAAAGAAATTATCCCAAATATTCGAAATGTTAAAATTATTCCCGGCGCGACCAGTGCCGTCCTGTCCTGGGAAACGAGCGATGAGTCATATACTCCCGATGTGTGGTACGGGGACACACCAACAAATCAACAGCAGTGGGTTGACGTTTCACAGGGCGATAGAAAGCACTTTTCGACCACGCTCGAGGGGCTTCGACCAAACAGTACCTATTATATTCACGTCGCGAGTTATTTGCATTCCTCCGGAGGAACAACACTATCGCGTGATTTTTCTTTTACAACCCCCTCCGGCGGCGGATCTCAAACCATTCCGATTGACGACACATCTTCCCCTCGTGTAAAACGAATCACCTATTATCTTGCCTATTCAAAAACAACACTCACCATTACAACAGACGAACTATCTCGCGGCCTGCTTGAATACGGAACAACACGAAATTTTGGGACACAGATTCCTACCCCGGAAGGCATGAACCATTCATTCACGATCGATGGGCTTGTCGCGGGATCCGAGTACTACGCGCAAGCAACACTCCAGGATTTACAGGGCAATAAAAGCATTATCCAGTTTCTCATCAAGGCGCCGGATCAAAACGATCAGGAAAAAAATCTTGATCTTCCCGTGCGACCGAAACCGAACATTGCACTCAAACTATCTATTGATAAAAAAAGTATCACGCTCGGCGAGAGTACAACGCTCCGCTGGAGCACGTCGGACGCGCGACCGAACGAGCCGGGCACTATCGTATGTAGTGCAACCGGGGGTTGGGGCGGCAACAAAAATATATCTTGGAGCGAGTCAAGCGAAGCAATTACTCCTCTGGCTGTCGGAACGTATACCTATACGCTCATGTGCTACAAGGATACCGTGCTTGCGGTAACCCGGTCAGTCGTGTTAACGGTCAAATCAAAAATCGAAAAAAAGACAACAACCCCCTCGCAAACACAATCGCAATCGTCTTCATCTGCGCAGTCAAACATATCACCCAAGACGATCCCTCCGACTTCAAGCACCTCGTCACTTCCGCCTCCGCCCCCTCCAATTCCTCCGTTTGGACCTCCCGTTGGCCAAATGAACACTTCTGCTTTCTTCCAACAACCGAGCGGACCCTCTACGCAATCAATCACACCTCCCCCTCCGGCCGCCAAAACTCCTGATCCAATAACGATTACACTGAAAGTCACACCTTCAAACACCGTTATTAAGGGGTCAAAATACGGTGTGCGCTGGGAAGCAAAGAACGCAAACTCATGCACAGCCCTTGGCGACTGGTCGGGGAAAAAACCGCTAAAAGGCACAAAAGATTTTATTGCCGACAAAAACAAAACATACTATCTGTTCTGTGAAGTGACTGGTGGTGAGAATAAGGTTACCTCTGTTGGAGTTACGGTAAAAAACCCCGCCGTGACCAAAAAACCGACTCCAGCAAAAAAGATAGCAAAGAAAGCTGTAAAGAAACCAACCCCGCAAAAACAGGTTAAGAAAAAATAAACCACATTCCCCGCTCGGAACCGCTACCTGGTCCATCCCCGGTTAAAAAGCCCTTCCATTTTATTCCAGAACCCTTCACTTTTCTGCGGCTCTTTGTTTTGCTCATCTTTCTTAAAATCCCGGAATACAACATTTTGGCCACCTTCCGACTCCTTACTTGTTCGAGCAAGCTTCCCAAATGCCTCTGCTGATAGGGTCCAGAGCAGCGCCTCATCTCCTTCATTATCCTGAACAGTCGCTACGGGAGCTTCCATAAACAAGTGATCATCCGCATCGAATGTGATAATAAACTTATCGCCATTTTCTCGAGCGCGAGCAAGTACCCACTGGAGATTGTCGCTGAACGTCATGTCGTGATTTATCTCCTGCAGCGATTCAAAGTGAGCAAGTCTCTTGTCCAATTCGGTATTATTACTTATTTTTCTCCTTCCGCTTGCGTCCAACGCCCCGAACTCTTTCTCAAGATCATGAAGGTCCTTTACCATGTGTGGCATTAAAATCATTGCCCTTTTTGTCGATGTATACAATCGCATAAATGTGATAGTTGATATTACGGAATCTGATAGGTGTACGTTTCTTTAACTGGTCCGGCTACCGCTCGCAGATCAAGTGTGCCAACATGGAGTTTTTCAAAACCGGAATCGGTATATACTTCATATACTTTGCCCGTCTCCACCTCTTTATTCCCAAAAAATGAGGCATTGACATACTGCTGCTCGGTGACGATCGCCAGGGCATCATAACGCATCGGTGCATTTTCAAATGTGTATCCTTCGGGAATAAGACTCACCGAGTTGATTGATTCGGCACCGCTGTCCGGTCGGGAAAAATTAACGGTAATATCTACAGATACATGAGTCGGCGCTCCACTCCCCGCCTCCTTGCTCGGCGACCCCTCGCGCAAATACGTCACAACAGTATGATGTCCGGAATAATCATACTCAAAGCGAATCTGATTGCCATCTTCAAGAATTGTTCCCGGACCACGAATCTGCGATTCTGACAATGCCACTGTTGTGCCATCAACTACATATGTTCCCTTTTCACTCGACATCTCATAAGTGCCATCTTCCTTAAAAATAAAGGGCGGAGCGAGCCTGCACGATCCTCCACCGCCTTCGACATTATACTGCCAGCATCGATAGGTACCGCTCAGCGACTGCGGTGTGGTCTGTGCTGTTTCCTTTCCTTGCATCCCGAACCATAGTGCGGCACTTATCCCCGCAACCGCCGCCAGGATTCCAAGCATGAGAAGTTTTATTTTCATACAGTTTAATTCGAATCAATCATACCACATACCATTTCTTACGACAAAATTTTTATAGATAAAAACCGAAGCCGCCCTCTGAACATGTCAAAGCGGCGGCTCCAAACCAAGACTCTCCTCCATGCGAAGAATCCTTCTCGGTATCTCTTGAAGAGCAAACAAACCGCTTGCCTCCTGAGACACCTTCCAGACCTTCTCCTCGTGGCCCTGCTCCCCGATGGAGGCGTACTGCGGACGGCACGTCCCGTCGGGCAGCTGCCAGACGATTATGTCCAGCTGGATCTCAATCTTGGTGCCGTACACCCGGTACGACACCTTGCTCCGTACGTGCCCGCTCTCCATTCTTGTCAAAGCGGAGCCCGTGTTATGGAACGATCTTGCACCAGCGAAGATCCTTTTTGTATCAGCCCCGAACAAGATGCGCCTGACAATCGCGTCGGCCATCTGGTCCCTATTCACAACCATGCCTCCTTTCTGCCCGATGCCGCCCCTGTTCGGCTATATATTTCGCCTCCACCTCCTAGTGATTGAGCATAGAAAGCTAGCGCTGTTTTGTCAAATAAGTTTAAAATTACCCCCTTTGTGTTCAGCGTTTCAGAAATATGATGATTTCGTCGTATATCTGAAACGCCATAAAAGAATCACACACCGTATAGCTCCGACCGTAGTCAAGAATCAATCCATAGTTCACAAACCCTTAAACTGTGACTAAAAAAGTCTGTATCTTCCCGACTTGATAAATTCGAGATAACCTATATTTCTCAAAAATTGTAACTGTTGCCTAATCTTAGGCCTTATATTTTTATTTTTAGGATGGATAACGGACAGTTCTCGTTCAAACGCGTACACATCATTCAACGTGAACTCCCGCATACCAAGCAGGTCAATGCAATTCATAATGTCAAGAATCCAGCCCCTTGCATCTGACTTCCTAACTTGTTTTAGAAATAGTGTTTTCTGCCATTTTTCCATTACATCTTTTTTATCAAGCTCTTTTCCATTTTCTATATAAAAGATTTGACCCGCTTTCGGTATCTTTGAAAACAATATATTTGAACCAACCCAACCAGCCCGTCTGGCGTTTTTGGCAAGCGGTTTTCTCTCCTCGATGATTTCAGATACAAAAAAGTGCTTTGGAACAACAAAAAAATCGCTCACGTTCCACATCCCAACCATATAGACCAGAAAAAAGAAATTTGGTTTTTGCGGTGAATTAATCCTCTTTATCATCTGAGAGTACGCACTAGCTGAAACTTTTTTACCAATTTTTCCACTCTTGGATTTCAGTTCAAAATCTTCCAAGCATTTTTTACAGTAAAAATCAGCCACTGGTTTATTATTGTCATAATCGCAAATATTATCACCACAACTAGGACAATATATTTCATTAAGTACCCACGCCTCACTTAAAACACGGACTTTTTGAGAAAAACTACTGTACTTATCTGCTAATTTTAAATCAAATTTTAAATTCATAAATTTAGCGCCAAAACGGGATTTTCGCTTTTTATTCTTGGGGGTTTATTCGTGGACAAGTAACTTCTTATCAGTAATCCCTAAACCATGATCGAATAAAAAAATAAAGCTAAGATTGATTATCGTCTCACCTGATCTATAATCTATCTTTTCGCCCTTTGGATGTGCTGAAAAAATTCTGTACGTGTTAATTAGGTCTAGTAATGATTTATGCTTCATCGGAAGAATTTTTTTTAAGCTGATAAATTCGTTAGCTTTATACTCGCTATCATCAAAAAGTTTAATAAGTGTACCCAGAGGCTTTTCACTAAAATGTTTTTTATAAATACCCGCGTTCTTTTTTTTTATTAAGTAGTGCAGCCGAGCTTCTACGGCAGAAGCTGCCATAACAACGGCGGACACAAAACAGCTTGACATCAAACATGAGATTGCCTCCCCTAATCTTTCAGATTCAAGGCAAGTAAGTTTTTTTGCCGTTAATTTAATATCGCGCTCAATCCCATTAACCACAGCGAGCAATTGATTAAGGTTGTATTCAAATTTTTTCTTTGATAAATTTAACTGCGGGTTCGTCAGCACATCAACCAACCGTTCAAGATATTGTTCCCTTTGACTATCTGCAAGCAAATATCTCGCCACGACGACAAAGTGTCTCAAATATTCCATCCAACCCGATTCGTATTGCTTTATTAGGTAGCAATTCTCGTCAACCTTCGAGCCATGATTCGCGAAAGCGCACCAGCCTTTGTATTCTTGTTTAATGCCTAATAAAAATGAATCCGCAAATGACTTGTCAGACTCTTTGATAAAATGTATTAATTGGCTTTTTTCATTTAATATAAACATACCTATAATTTGATTGCGGCTCTACCATGGGTGGTTCTCAGCCCTTGTTTATCTTTGAATACACTGGTTGGCCGATAAGTTATTTACAAACCCTGCTCTCCTTGAAAAAATTCAAACTTTTTCAACCAAAATCCTGCGGTGGAAATAAAGTCATGTCTTATATCTAGTCACTCGCCACACAGCACCCCTTAATACTACGCCTGCCACGATTTTATTCAACGCCCCAAAAGAAAAAGAGCATCCGAGAGTGAGTTCTCAAATGCTCTTCTTCTGCGGGACATGGATTTGTCTCGCCTTTTCTGTGTGCTCCTTCTTTGCAAAGCTGCGGGACATGGATTCGAACCATGATAGGCAGATTCAGAGTCTGCAGTCCTGCCGTTAGACGATCCCGCAGCATTGAAAAGAAGTTCACTAAAATTAAGCTCAATTACTATACCCCTTCAAACAAAAAAATCAAGCTAGGTGGAGATAATACCACACATTTTCGCAATCGCTATCTCAAGAGGCAACTGAGGCAGTGACGAATAGCGCATATCGCGCTGTGCCGCCAAAAAGTACTCAAGCATAGAAAGGATATCCGCCTCGCTCAAAGGCGCGCAGAGCGCTTCGCGTTCCTGAATTTCGTTCTCACTTTCTGAAATAATGTCCGATACACCGGCCTTGATCAGTAACAGTGTTCGCAGAAACTCCAAGATATCGGCGCACAGAACTCCCAGATCAACGCCGCTTTCAATCGCGCTGTCAAGCGCGTGGAGCGCCTCTTTCGCGTCCTTGGCGATGAGCGATGAAACAAACTTCTTCACGAGTCCAAGCGACCCAAGTGGTAAAACAATTACGGCTTTTTCCGCGTCAATATACTTCTCATCCAGTGAGAGGACCTGACCGAGCAGTGACTCGGCGTCACGAAGATACCCGTTTGACAGACGCACAACCGCGTCCAGTACGGCAGGGTCAACTTTTTTCTTTTCGAGCGAACAAATACGTTCAAGCCGCGCGCGCATCGCGTCCGGAGCAATCTTTTTAAAATCAAATCGCTGACATCGAGACACAACCGTTGCCGGTACCTTATGCAGTTCTGTCGTTGCGAGAATAAACAAGACGAACGAAGGTGGTTCTTCGAGAATTTTGAGCAACGCGTTGAATGCAGACGTCGAAAGCATGTGCACTTCGTCGATGATGAACACCTTCCACGCGAGCCCGGCACGCCCAACGCGCGCGGCAGAAATAATATTGTCGCGAACATTGTCCACTCCCGTATGCGATGCCGCGTCAATCTCAATAACATCCAGCGTCCTATTGTCACGAATCGCGATACACGCGTCACACTCGTTGCACGGCTCACTGGTCCCCGCTTTTCTATTGAGGCAATTGATGGCGCGCGTAAGAACACGGGCGGTTGTTGTCTTGCCTACGGCACGCGGCCCGGAAAAGATATATGCATGCACGAGCGAATTGCCTGCTACTTCGTTCTGAAGTGTTTGCTTAATATGTTCCTGCCCTGCAATGTCTGCGAAGTTCTGTGGACGATACGTGCGGTAGATACTCATAGTGCGGTATTTTTTACAATTGATTGGACCGCGCCCCATCGATAGGGACCGCCGACCGGGACAACAAGAAGAACCTCATCGCCGGGAACACCCTTATAATACGATACGCTGGCATTCAGTACGCGAAAGCGTCCCTGATGACAGACGACGGTATAGCTTTCCGTCACAGGATCCTGTTCAAGGGTGCCGTTAATACGACGACGTGCTACCGGCCCGATCTGCTTATAGATCATCTTGCCCTCAGGAGATATTGTAAGCTTGAGCACATCACCATGAACCAACCGCGATTTCGATGCGTAATTTTCCGGTACCGGATACTGAGTACCATCGCTTATCTCCATTGCCTTGCCATTAAATATGCCGGTATGTATTGTCGGCTCAGATTCGTTCTGAACGACGACCTGCTTTGGTATAACCGGCTCCTCTTTCAATTCCAAGAAATCGCCGTACGGATCAGTACACTCCTGAATGGCAACGAGCTCGCTTGACTCATACTCGCCACATTCCGGCAGTGGAGCCTGCTCGTCTGCCACCTGCGGTTCTGTCCTTTGTTGCGCGCTTCCGAGCTCATCGCGCACAAGCACCAGCAGCTCGCCGATATATTTTTGCAATTCTCCCAGCGTTCGTTCGATGACAGTCAGTCGAAACACGCTTGCCTGCATCTGAACGCGAACATCGAGCTCGGGCTGAGAAC
>CAYJLM010000076.1:0-7444 GCA_964370875.1 uncultured Gammaproteobacteria bacterium
CTAGAATCGTTTGGCGCAGGCCGTTCTATCCTCGCGGATGTCAACGGGGTAGTGATTGCAGGCAACAAAACTTTGCAAGCCGCCGCCGATATGGGCTTAGAAGTGGAAATCGTACAGTCCGATGGTAAAAAATTGGTCGTCGTCCAGCGCACCGACTTAGATTTAATGACAGATAAAGCCGCTAGAGAGTTGGCTTACGCGGATAATCGTGCTAGTGAGGTTGGGTTGGCGTGGGATACTGAGCAGATTTTAGCCGATATGCAGGGCGGGGTAGACTTAGAGCAATTTTTTAGGACGGATGAATTAGAGGCGATTTTAAAGGATACGTCTGTTGACCCTGTAGAAGATGCCGAGCCACAATTTGACCGCGCCGCAGAGCTACAGGCTGAATGGCAAACCGAACGTGGGCAGGTGTGGGTTATTCCGAGCCTAAGCGTAGCAGGTAAAGCCCATCGGGTCATGTGTGGGGATAGTACCAGCGCTGAGGATGTAGGACGGTTGATGGGTGGCGAGAACCCGAATCTAATGGTAACAGACCCGCCCTACGGGGTTGAATACAATGCAGGTTGGCGCGATGAAGCCGCCGCCGCTGGACTGCTCCAGTTCGGCGCTGCGCGACAGGGAGCAGTCCAGAATGATGACCGCTTTGATTGGTTTGACGCTATAAAGTTATTTGGCGGTAATGTTATTTACTGTTGGCACGCAGACCTGCGTGCCAAAGACGTTGCACAATTTCTTGAAAATGCGGGTTATGAAATTCGCTATCAAATTATTTGGGCTAAACCGCATTTTGTTATTGGTCGGGGTCATTATCACACACGCCACGAGCCGTGCTGGTATGCGGTAAAAAAAGGCCAGACCGCCGATTGGTTAGGTGATCATAGCCAAGATACCTTGTGGCAGATTACTTTGGATCATAATGTTACAGGTGGTCATTCAACACAAAAACCCCTCGAATGTATGGCGCGGCCTATCCGTAACCATAAAGGCGATGTTTATGACCCCTTTCTTGGCTCTGGCACAACCATCGTTGCCTGCGAACAAACGTGCCGTGTCGGGTATGGGATGGAAATATCACCCGCTTACGTGGCGGTGATTTTGCAACGCTTAAAGGACATCGGCTTGACACCTAATCTGTCATAACTGGGTATTTATGGACAATGGCAAAAACAGAACGTTATACCGCTGAACAAATTGCACTCGCGCTAAAGGCTAGTATGGGCTTAGTATCGGTTGCGGCTGAAAAACTCAAATGTAGTGATAGCACCGTGCGTACCTATATTGACCGCTATCCATCGGTGAAACAAGCGCAACTCGATAGTCGTGAACAGATGATTGATTTAGCCGAGGCGTCGTTAGTGCGGGCCGTGCGTAAAGGTGAGGGTTGGGCGGTGGCATTGATGCTCAAAACACTCGGTAAATCACGCGGGTATGTGGAGAAACAAGAGTTAGACGTGTCAGGGGAGCTAAACCTTAATTTGCCGCAAGTATTCCTACCCCAACCGATTCACGACGATGATAGCGAATAAGATAGCTGACCCTGAGGGCTTTAGACCCGGCTTAGACTGGCGACCCAACAGCTTGCCGCAGGTGCGCTTTTTGCAGTCTACAGTATTCGAGGTGTTATATGGTGGGGGTAAAGGGTCTGGCAAAACGGAGGTACTGGTCAATAGCAACCTACGTTATATTGACAATCCCCTGTTTAATGCCCTCATTTTCCGTGATAGCTTTCCTAGTCTAAGTGGAGCCGATGGGCCAATCGAGCGTAGCAAACGCTACTATAAGACCTATGGCGCAACCTACAATAAAAATGACCATGTGTGGACGTTCCCAAGTGGGGCTAAAATCTGGTTTGGTTTCTTAGAACGGGATGCCGACCTAGACCGTTATCAAGGCTGGCAAGTGCAGCAACTCAATTTTGACCAATTGGAACAGCATGACCGAGATCGTTATCTAGCTTCACTCAGCTTATGTCGTACCACCTCCACAAGTGGACTCAAGCCAACTGTGCGTAACACGGCTAACCCCGGCCTTAAAGGGGCATGGGTCAAGGAACGTTTTGTAGACACGGATATTCGTAACCATCCGGCGTCTTTTGCATCGGTCAATGGGGTAGATACACGGGTTGATAAACAGCACCCCTTAGCACGGTCTAGGATGTACATCCACGCCCTACCCACCGATAACCCTAACCTAGACCCTGAGTACATGAAAACATTGTGGATGTTAGACCCGGTACGCCAAAAGTGGTATATCAATGGCGATTGGAACGCGCAATATCAGGACGGCATTTATCCCAACTGGTCAACCGATAACATCAGTTATGAAGCCGATTACATCCCCGGCTATCCGGTCTATTGGTTTACCGACGATGGCTACACTGACCCGCGTGTGATTCTGTTAGCGCAACAACGCCCCTGCCGGGGTAAACCTGACAGGTTATGTATCTTTGCTGAGTATGAACAATCAGACAAACTCGCAGGGGAGTCAATTGAGGATGTTAAAACGTGGGGCTATCCTGAGCCAGATGTCAACTACTACGACGCGGCGGCGGCTGAATACGCGGCTAATGCACAGGCTAGAGGTATCTTTACCATAGCAGCCGAAAAGGACGTGTCACGGGGCTTGCAAGTGGTCAGACGGCTCATATGTGACCATAATAGCGAACGCATCATCCAAGTGCACCCGCGCTGTAAACGTACGATAGAGGCTATCCCTAGTTATCGCTATAGTGAGACACGCAAACTACCCAATGGGGAGCCAGCCCCTGAACATGATATGCAGTCCCACATTAACGATGCCTTGCGTTATGGGGCTTTATCATTGTACTATTATATTGAAACGGTTTGATGAAATGGAGTAAAGCCAATGGAATTAGTCAATAAGCTTAGTTTTGAAGAATTACAGTGCTTAATTGCAGAAGAACGTATACATCCTTTTCTTTTGTCGCCTGATGATTGGGCGCAATGTTTTCAATTTGATAAGCCGATTGTGATTCACATTGTATTGGATGACGCACGCATAGAACGCCTCAAAAGGGGCGAACAATTGTTTACCGATACAGGCGTGGTCATTAGTTACGAATCTAAAGAGGCGACTCAAGCACGCTACTATAAGGACTAAACCCAATGGTTGCACCTGCTACCCTAGAGGGCGCTAAAACCGCCATTGATAAACAAGACAAAAACAGCGTTCAATTTCGCGCGGTTGGGAATGAAGCCTTAACGTTTCCCGGTCAAGGTGGGGCGTTTGGCGACCTATGGGGTATTGGCTTACGTCTCGCAGGGGATAGCGACGGCCTCCCGGCGTGGTGGAGTCCCATGCGTGATAAAACCCTACGGGCTTATGTGCGCTCCAACCCCGTGTTATCAGCCATTGTATCAGGTGAGTCGGTGCGGGTGCGTAACATGACCTATACGCTTACCCTAGAGGATGGGCGTAGCCGCAAGATTCAGCGTTATCATGACATGCTGCAAGACTGCGATTTTGGGAAAGGCTTTCGGAGTCTATCTCAAAAGGTTGCTACTGACCTCTTGACTCAAGACAATGGCGCGTTTATTGAGTTGATTGGACGCGGTGGTAATCGAGATACCCAACGCCCCTTAGATCGTAACAGTATTGAGACGTTCGCGCATTTAGATGCCAGCCGTATCTGGCGGACTTACGACCCTGAATATCCCGTTGTCTATACCAACCCCTACGACGCCAAATATCATATCATGCACTATACCCGTGTGATTATGATGAGTCAGAATGAACAGCCCGACGAATTGGCACGCGGTTTAGGTTTCTGTGCGACCTCACGCGCGTTTGATATTGCACGCTATATCTACGATATGCAGACCTATAAACGCGAGAAGGTGAGCGGGTCTAGCCCTGAAATAGCCATGTTACAAGGCATGGGGATACAGCACTTTGCAAAGGGTCTAGCCGATAGTGGACAAATGAACCTTAATGCAGGCTTCATTAAGTTCAAAAACATGGCGATTATCGGCGCACCCGGTAGTGGCGCACCCAACCAAACCGCCCCTGACTTAAAGATCGTCGGCTTAAAAAATGTACCGGATGGGTTTGACTTCCGCGACGAAACACAAGTCGCAATGGCGCTGCTCACAATGGCCTTTAATGTGGACATCCGCGACTATTTCCCCCTACAACAATCCGGCGCAACTAAGGCCGACGCCGGCATACAGCACGAAAAGTCAGCCGGGAAAGGCCGTGCTGATTTAATGACCATCATCGAAGATGCGATTAACTATCGTGTGTTACCGGATTATGTCACCTTTGCTTATGATGCCAAGGATGATATTGAAGATAAACAACGCGCTGAAATTAAACAGATACGAGTCGACACCTATTCGACTATGATTACCAGCGGTATTGTATCGGTTGATGAGGCTAGACTGATGGCGGCTGAGGAAGGGGATATAGACCCTGCTTTCCTAGAAAATCAGACGGTTGCCGACGATAGTGCTACACCAGTCGAAAACGCTAACCCAACAGACATGGCTAAGCCCGATACCCCGCAGGACATTGTAGAAGGGGATGACGTACAGGATACAGGCAGTAAGGATTTAGACCTCCCAAAAGTAGTAAGCGTAGCTGAGAAGGCCATCGGTGGAACACGCGCCTTTTTTGCTACGCAGATGTCGCAGCTCATTAACAATGCCACCCCCTACAATGGGAGCCTACGCTTAGGCGAGTTTAGTGGTCAACTCCGTAGTGTGATTACCAATAGCAGCATACAAGCCCTGATTGACGGCTTACGTGAGGGTGGAAGTAACATTCGTATCAATGAATTGCCGCTTGAGTTGACTCGCCAATTGAATGACCACATTAGCGACCAATGGGGTTATGCCAACAACTTTGCTAATGAAGTCTATGGGGGTAACTTAACCTTAGAAGCCGCTATAGCCCGTGTACCCCTGTGGGTATCTAAAGCAGTGGATGAGATGTATTTTCTAGGCTTATTGAGTGCTGATGACTTAAAGAAATTCAAATGGGTCTACGGTGAAACCGACCATTGCGAAGATTGTTTGGAACTCAACGATAAAGTCTACACGGCTAAACAATGGCGTGATGCTAAGATTAAGCCGCGCATGAATGAACTCGCGTGCGGTGGGTATCATTGCCAATGTGAGTTAGAGGAAACGAATGACCCATTAAGTGAGGGGGAACCAACCCTAGTCAGTGGCGGGGTGGGCAATCTCAGTGGTATCTTAAAACCTAGACGTAAAAAGGAATATGCACATGAGTATCATGATTAGCGGATACGCCCCCGGTCGAGGTGTTACGGGCAAACAAGGGACATTTAGTGGCACAGGCACGATTGTACAGCCCGAAGCGGGTAGCGTGCCTGTATCAAGTGTGGTGATTCAGAATAACAGTACCGCCAACGTCATCAATGTCTACAATACACTGGCGACTAATATCTGTTATGTGATTCCTACATCAGGCAGCATCGTGTTACCTGTGGATGATCTCAATAAAATTCGGATTAGCGGTACATCGGGGCAAGCCTATAGTTTGTTAGGGATTTTGCGCTAATGTGGCAAAATGACATCCGATTTGTTGACCAGAACGTTGAACCGAACAGTGTTAAGTTACCTTTTGGCTTGACGTATCAGCAGAAGATACTTTCTCTGTTGCCGGGGATTATCCAATATCTGCCAATGAATGAAACATCTGGCCTCGTAGCTAATGACGTGTCTGGCCAGGCTAACAATGGCGCATATAGTGGGGCGACCCTAGCTCAGATGACTGGGCCGGGAGCAAGTATGGGATTGCTCCCGCGCTACGATGGGGTTAATGATTTTCTTAATCTTTATAGCGCCGCTTTCAACGCTGACTTCGTTGGCTCAGAATTTACGTTTGCCTGTTGGTTTCGTTTGACAAGCGTGGCTTCAGGTCGTATAGCTCGTATATTGGTGGATTTTAGCAATGTACTCGACATTGTTATTTCAGCAGGGGTAATCACGACTAATTATACCGCCAATGGTGTATTTAAAACTCGTGCAGGCTTTAACGTGTCAGTCGATACATGGTATCACTACGGGCTTACTGTTACAGATACAAATGATCGAATGCGGGTGTATCGGAATGGCGTACAACTCGGAGCAACGCTGACGGGCATTGGAGCTTGGACTGGTAGCTTGGACAGCACTCAATGTTGTTTTATGGCCTCAACAACAGGTGGCTTATCACCCGCCAATGGTTATGGCGGTCATAGCATCGTGGCTAATCAAGAATGGACAACCGCGCAAATGCTCATTGCAGCGACGGCGCTATAGGAGGCGACGATGGCAGAACGACAATTCTATTTCGGTGCTGAAAATCTAGCGCTGTCCAACGCGCAGCGCAATGCCTTTCGTGATTGGGTGCTGACGTTGGGGCGTCGGGATACCAGTATTTATCCAAATGAACGTATGCAACCACGCTACCGTCTTGATGGTCAAGCGATGATCTTTGAGGCGACATTCGAGGAAGATCACATTACCATGCAGGCCTTTACGAATCGACTGGGGGTGATCTTCGGTGTTGACCCGGCAACGATTACGCCACGACAAAATACACAATCGTGGGGCGGGATACCCAATCGAATCTACACGTTTCGGCGTGGCGCGACTGACTATATCCGCACGGTTATGTTCGGATTCAACGGCGGCGGGTTTCCGAGTTGGAACCTATCCAATCAGGCGTGCATCGCATATAAGATTGCCAATGCAGCGGAATGGGAAAATCCAATATTATGACTCCCTACGCCGCACTAGGCTTGAATGGCAACTTTGCTGGCAACTACAAACGCGCCACGATTCTCACCATCCGGCCTGACCAAGAACGCCGGATGAACAGTGAGCAGTTACGGAAGTTCAAAACTTTGCCGACATGGAACATTTCAGGCGCATGGTTACGAGCCGTCGCGTGGCATCGAATGAGCCGCAAGCTGGACATTTACGAGTTTCCGACAGCGTGCCAATTGTGGGTCATTGAAAACCGGATGATCTATCCGAGCCGTTACCTACTACTGGCTATGCCGCCACTTGGCAACCAGTCGGGTATCGTACATGGGTTGGGCGCGTGGACAGTCAGCAAACGCGATTATCAGAAGGTATTTGGTTGAAACATCAGAGAAAGCGGGTTATTGAATGGCCTCCCTTGTAGACATTAAGCCTGTTATTTCAGGCAAATATAAGCCTCTACAGTTAGATACGATCATTAAAAGGATTGTAGCTGAGGAATGTGTGGAAGTACGCACGGATTACGAGAAAACTACCCGTACATGGCAACATAAACCCGCCTTTCTGATTAAATTTGCACCCAATCGCCTATCTGCACAGGTGTACACCACGAGTAAGATATATTTGTGGACTGATGAGGGTACAAAGGCGCATATTATCAAACCAAAGGGTAACTACCCCCTACGCTTTATGACAGGTTTCCAGCC
>CAYJLM010000077.1:0-7396 GCA_964370875.1 uncultured Gammaproteobacteria bacterium
AAGACCACTGGACAATACCTGAAAGTTTATTCCGTAATATAGCTTTTAATAGCATAAGGAGCATTTAGCAAGGAGTATTTAGCCATGGCCGATACACCGATAAGCCCTACACCCGCGCAACGACAGCCTCTGCGCACTTCCCGTGCAGTTGAAGGCAGGATTGTGAAATCTCTCACACAGTCCGATATGGACGCTGCTCAACGTCTGACCATTCAGGAAGTACCGCTGCCCAACAACGCGCCTACTTCGGACGCTGGTACGAACGCCTTTATGACCAATCAGCTTGGTCTCTTCTACGCTATGTCGAAGATACTGCCGCCCTACTGGTCGCCAGCCCGTGATGCCGCTTTGGGCCGCTTCTGGCGCGAGGTGAACATCCTCTCTGGTGCAGTCTATGCACTGGTCTCCAAACTGACCACCATTCCGTTTCACTTCGAGGCACGCGACACCTCCATCCAATCGCACGTCGACCAGGCCGAGCGCCTGACCGTCCGCTATACCGATAGTGCCGACTATGGTGCTGGCTGGATAAACTTCTTCTCGCGTCACATTGAGAGCTTGTTAGTTTTCGATAATGGTGCTTTCATGGAGCTTATCGGCGAAGGGCCGAAAGACGGAGCGATTGAAGGCCCTATAATTTCAATTTCTCATTTAGATTCCCAAAGAGCAACACGAACTGGTGACCCTGAATTCCCTGTCTTATATCAAGACGTATCTGGCAAGCAGCACAAACTTCATTGGACGCGTGTCGCGTTTCATAGCCAGCTTCCTAACCCTCGCGCTACTATGCTAGGAGTTGGATTTTCAGCCATAAGTCGTTCGACTTCCTATGCCCAGAACATGCTGGACATTGCTACCTACAAGGAGGAGAAGCTTGGCTCTCGTCCATCACGCTCACTCATGCTGGTCGGTGGCGGTCTGTCGCCTAAAACACTCGGCGAATCTATTGATGTCGTTCGCAAGATGCAAGCTGCCCAAGGACACATGCGCTACGCTCCCAACATCATCGTAGGTGACGATCAACTCCAAGCACCGACCATTGAACTAATCGACCTGGCATCACTCCCTGACGGCTACGACGAGCAGAAATCTACCACCATCGCAGTCGCCGCCATCGCCTTGGGCTTCGGTATCGACATGCGCGAACTCTGGCCAGCATCTGAAACAGGTTCTACTCGCGCCGATGCGCTCCTGTCCCATATCAAATCCCAAGGCAAAGGGCCTGGTCATATCCTTGCCGCCACTCAGCAACTCTTCGAGAGCCGCATCCTCCCTCCGCACATTAAGATGATATTCGACTTCCAAGACGATACTCAGGATAAGCAACAAGCCGATATCCGCGATGTACGCGCTCTCTCGAACGAACGCCTTACCCGTGCCGAAGTAGTACCTACCCGCGCGCTGCGTCAAAACATGCTCCGCGACGGCGATCTCACCGAAGCTCAGTTCAGCGAGATGGAGCTTGCCGATGGACGGCTTCCGTCAGGCGAGGATGTCACCATGTTGTTCTTCTCGAATGACCCCGTAGTGAAGTCCATCCTGACCATCGAGGGAGTAGCTGAACCGCTGGATACGTTTGCTAACGATCCCACGGAAATGCAACAAAAAATCATGACGCGCCGCATCGAAGCATTGCGCATCTTGGCGCGCGAAACTCGTACGAACGGTCAACGTGCTATTCGCGAAGCAATTGCCGCTCTGGATGCTCTCAAGAAACTCTACGAAGTTTCACGTGAAACAATGGCAATCGCCGACCCGAACGCCGCACCTAAGCCAGGAGAGCGTGGCGGCGGCCCAAGCATTCCCGCAGAGGAACGTCGTACTGGCGAGAACAAGCCATCTGAAGCCGATGCCAGCGGTGCTAATCGCAATATGAGCAGAACAGTCCCTGACGCTATCAAGGCTATCCGCAATCGCATTTGGAGTGATCGTGGAACAAGCAAACAGAAGTAACATTATTCATACGTTGCCTCTCAACGACACAAAACCACATGTGGTAAGCGAAGCTTGTGAATGCAATCCGCGCGTTAAAGAGTATCCCTATGGACGTCTTGTTGTACATACCTCTTATGACAAGCGCGAGCTATGGGAAAACGAGAAAGCACAGATAAAGCAATGAACATCTATAAGAACGACGCTTACTTCTCTGCGCTCGTCTCAAACGCTGGTTCTCTATACGTCAATGGGAACTATCCCCTCTTCGCCGCGGGAATGGCTGGCGACATTCAACGCTACATCACCGAGGCATTTTATGTTGGCGCAAGTGTTTGTGGCTTTCTTCCAGATGAACTAATTGCAAACGACCTCTCGGAACTTAATGCCATCATCCAGAACGAATTCTCGTTTGTGTCGCGTCTTGCTACTGCTATTCTTGATCTGCGCGATAACGACTTGCCCATCACACGTATTTATCCGCGACTCGAAGTGTGGACAAACCGCTATCAGGACGTGGTCAATCGCGCCCAGGTATTGCTCTGTGGCGACCAGAAGCTCCGTTGGACTATCGGAGCCACAGAACACTGTTTTGTAGCTGGAACTTTAGTGAGAACTGAAAGTGGAACTAAGAAAATTGAAGACATTTTGGCTAGTACTTATGTGTTTACTACAGATGGAAGCAGGAGGGTAGAAAAAACTTTCGAAAGAGAATATTCAGGAAATTTATACACTATAAAGACAGAGAAATCTTCTGTTGTATGCACAGAAAACCATAGATTTTTAACTAGTCATGGATGGATAAAAGCATGCGATTTAGATGTTGGCGACAAGATGGTGGCGCAAAAGAATTTTGAAAACGAAGTCTTCGCTCATATCGCTTTCCCATATTCTTTCAACGATATATCCGCAAGTGGACAGATATTTATCTTGTGCTCTGTCGCGTCTAATTTGCTTCCTTTGTCTATCAGTAATCGGGTTGAATCTTGGATGGCCGTGCCAATAGTCCCCATCGACTTGAAAAATCAAACTGCTATTGACTCTACAATCGACAACAAAACTCTTTTTGATAATGGCATATGGTTCATATTGAACATGAAAACTGTCAAGAATCCTAAAGAACTTTTTCTCCAACTTAGTAGGATGCAATTTTCCTTGTCTCTGTCGAGCTGTAGCAAGCCATTTGCGTCTGTTTTGGATACTTTGGTTGGGATGACTAAGTACTTTTTGGACAACGCTGGAGTTGAACATTGGATTATTGATAAGCATGTACGCGCGTGCTCCATTACTACTTCGTCTAATTCTTTCTTCGGTAGAAAGAGTACCGATGTGTCTAGTAATAACGTTTCTAACCGAAGAGATTGGAATTTCAAGTTCTTCACTAATATCTTTGGCGGTTTTAGTTTGGTACAACTGAGCAATGATTTTAATGATTTCTTCGTTCGTCTTTTTGGGAGAAAGCCTTCCAATACGAGATTTGTTTCCACAAGCGGAAGAACAGTAGCGCTTTCGAACTCCTCCCAAATCATTGACATTGGGCTTAAACAGCATTCCACAAATAGGGCATGGGATATCTTTAAGAACTCTAGACTTGTTTCTACATTGTGGAGAACAAAATTCCAGCGTCCCTTTAGTAGAAGGAAATTTATTAGTTTGAAATTCTCTGTTGCAGAACAGGCAAGTTCTAGCGACTCTCATTTTTTGTCCTTTGACAGTATTGTTCAGATAGACCAAGTTTACACTAAAAAGACGAAAGTCTATAATCTATCTGTAGAGGATATTCCAAACTATTTAGTTGACAATCTTGTGACACATAATTGTTCGACATGTCTGCGACTCGATGGCAAAGTAAAACGAGCCTCCGAGTGGGAAGCTGCTAATCTGCATCCCCAATCTCCGCCGAACGAGAAGCTCTTATGTCGAGGGTGGCGTTGCGCCTGTGTCTTGGAGCCGACTACCGAGCCACTTTCCCGCGGCCCACTACCTGTGCTAAACTAACGTAAAGGAGTTACTATGTACGAATCAACTGTCGATGAAATCACTCAAGTCCAAAAGGCATTCACATACCATGCGCCATTCGGCGACCAGCCAGAGCGATACCAGCATCTACGCGAGCAAGCTCGCGATCTCGCTTTGGGCATCATTGCATCTTGTCCACCTTCGCGCGAACGCTCACTCGCGCTGACGAATCTACAGCAAGACATTCAGTGGGCAAACGCATCGATTGCAGTGAACGAAGCACCAGATAAGGAGTAGCCATGGGTATCAAGAAACACGGTTCATGTTGGGAACTTTGGGCTGGACGTGTCTACCTGCTTGTTTCTCGCAGGCCCTTCACCAAAGCGCAATTAGCTGGACACGACCCTATCGTTCTAATCAAGTTACTAGAAAAGGAGTAAGCCATGTTTGAAATGACGCCTCAGCAAACCGCGCTAGTCGGTGCAATCCTGTTCTTCTTTCCGATGGCATTCCAATACCTTCAGTTGCTGCTTGCCCATCCATGGATAGCTCCATGGGCATCGAAAATCGGAGAGTGGTTCACAGCACATGTTCCTCTCACTGGTGACCAATTGAAAACGGGCTTTGCATCTGCTCTGGCAATCTTGGTAATCGTCTTGACAGCGATTCCAGTGTTTCCATCCTTCCCTACAGATGCAACGTTTACTGCCGAATGGGTAACACTGCTGTTCACGTGGGCAGCTAATATGTTCCTGTCGCTCATTGCGGTCGGCAAGACGCTTCAACTGTTCTATGAGCACTTCTGGAAGAACCTATTCGGCGGAGCACTTGCTACTCATCGTATCGAGAAGCTCGCTGAGGAGAATGCGTAATGGTTCGTGCGCGTAACGTAATATTCAGTACTGACCACCATGCACGAGTTAGTACGGTGAAACTTTGTTCAGCACTTGACGAAGATTTACTTGTTATAACTCGTCTGGATGGCAGTGGATTGATAGGGATGCATAATCACTCTTCTGATCCTATTATTGGAATGAGTCCTGAACTTGCTATAGACTTTGCGGAATTTCTTGCGAAGTTGAGTGGTGAACAGATTTACGAATCGGAGTAACTATTGTTCCTTGTTAAATCTATCAAGCCGCGTCTTGTCTTTAATGTGAAGGTATTAACTGGTGAACTCAAATCAGAACTTCGCAATCAAGGACAGATAGCTAAACGTGAATTCGAGAAGGTGGTATCTACTTGGTCGCCTAGAGCCACCTTCCGAGTTGATTGGCATGAACGTCCTAATCAAGCTATAGTTCAAGTCATCACCAACGACAAGCGATTCCTGTGGCTCGACAAGGGCACTCGCATCCGATGGGCAGTCATGTCACGGGATTTCAGTCCCAAGACTACCTATCGCACCATCGGAGCACGTTCTGGAGGCGGCAGGGTGGTCATCCGCGGTCGTCAGGCCATGCAGCAGCGCAATATCAAACCGCGAAGAGGCATCAAAGCACGAGAATTCAGCAAGGAAATTCTCAAGCGACGCAAGCCCTCCTTCTACAAAGCCATGCGCGAGGCTATTGCGCGCGGAAAGCGAAAGTCCCGATGAGAGTTGAATGTCCAGATTGCCATCGAATTTATGACGATGAATTTCAGTGGACTATATGTCCTGAACATAATCCACTGGAAGCACTCCCTCATAGTGGCTATTGTCGCAAGCATGATATTCTTGGAGAATGTCCGTTCTGTGATGGAATGGCATTGCTAGAAGAAACGAGTAAACAAGAATGACCCTCTCCCCTCGCACCATCCAACCCGCCTCCGCGCCAATAGACATTAGCAAGGCATGGTTCAGTGTCATCCGTCGTCTTAAATCGTTGGGCCGCCAACAAAAGGGACTCGCGCTCATCAAGGTAATCATTCTTCTCGATGAAAGTGGCGAGCCCCAACTGTGGACTGCTCCGACGCTGACGCTGCTAGAACCGATGAGTCGCGTCGAGGACTTGCTTAAGAAACTGCCAGAAGAGAAGTTGGCGCAAATCCTCGCGAAGCTTGGTGAGGGTTAACTCTTCTTGATAGCTTCTAGTGCAGCAGCAATCTCGGCCCGAAATCTAGTACCGCGTCCCGTATAGCGTCCTTGGTCTTCACCGCCGACCTTCAGATTAATTAAGCTACTGATGAGATGAACGTCTACCCCGTCACAAACATTCAATGGGCCTTTGGGATCACCATTTGGTTCGAAGTGACGCTCCTCGAACGTGATACCAAATGGTTCTCCGATACTATTAGCCCACTCACCACTAACGATTGAGTGGCTTCCCATTTCGGCAAGTTCGTGTAGTGCTTGTTCTTTTGTATACATCTAAGACTCCTTTCGATTAGTGACCAAAGTCTTCCGGCAAGTCAACATCCGACCCATACACTACTTTGTGCGGATTTGGCTCAAAATTAATTTGCCACTGACAATAGGTACAACGTTCTGCTAGACGATACTCTATGCCATCGTGTTCATAGATAGCAACCTGGGTCGAGTGATTGCCTCTTGGACACGTATCGCCTTCTTCGGTGCTCCAGTTGATTTGTTTACGTGTTGCATTCATCGAGACACCTCCTGCGTGTGACATCATTGTACTCCTCAATTCAGTTCTTGTCAAGTATACTGGACAAGCTTTGCCACGACGGTGGCATTGAATGTCGCGGGAAATCTGCATTCTTGACAGGAGGTTTCGTATAGGAGTACACTTCATCTGCTAGGCATTAGACAGATAGACAGAAAGGTAGACAGATATGTTCCTAAAATTCCACCACGAGCCTCCTCTCTCTGAAACGAGAGACCCTTACAAGCATTTCACTCTTGAAGTACAAAGTTACCTATCGCAGAAGTTTCTAATCGAAGACCGCGTGCAACTTGAACGTGCCATGATAGAAGCGGGGACTTATCGGACACCATTCGAGTTACCTGCACACATGTACGCAGCAGATGCTTTATTCGAACCATTTGAATTGCTAATGATTCGAGACGATAAACTAGAAACCTACTTGTTCATGAACTGCAGTGTGTTCGTAATGAGCAACGATGGTAAGACCATCGACCGCTTCGCGGTACGTTCAAATCTGACTGCTCCAAAGCCAGTCAGCTAAATTCAACCGTGCTAATGCCTAGCACTTTCCCCTTGACACCTTCTAGCCACTCGTGTAAACTCCCCATAAGCGATTGTAGCTGTCCGCGCAACTGCGCGAGCAGCTATCCCCCAAATCCCACAATAACTGAATAGTCAAAGGACGAGGCACTCGAACTGAGTACACGCGAGTGCTCTTGCTTTAAGGAGCTCTATGCCATATCGAATCGGTAAGCATCCTGACTGCAGCAAACCATTTGCTCTGGTCAAGAAGAGCGATAACAAGCTGATGGGCTGCCATGATACACGCGCAGAAGCTAATGACCAAATGGCGGCGCTACATGCCAACGAGAAGAAGGAGAAGGGTATGACTGAAGAGTATGTGATTATCGATCAGA
>CAYJLM010000078.1:0-7386 GCA_964370875.1 uncultured Gammaproteobacteria bacterium
GCAGTATCCACTAGTCGAACTCGCAATGGGGACTTTATTTGTTCTGTCCTATGGGATTTTTTTGGCAGGAGCACCGGATGGCATTATTCAAAACCTGTTTCTCGGGCAACAGGCCGGAGCGCTACTGGCATTTGTCCGCCTCCTTTTTTTCTTGGCGGTATTGGTTGTACTGTTTGTATACGATGCGCGATGGGGGTTACTGCCCGATAGCGTGACGCTTCCTGCAATTCCACTTGCATATATCATAAACCTTTTTGTATTCTCGTCTCCTGCTGTTTGTGTAGATAGTACGGTGGTTTGTTTTTTTGCGTCACCATGGGCACAAATGCTTCTAGCGGCGCTTATTGGTGGTGGTTTTTTTGCGTTGCAATATATTATTTCGCGCGGTGTCTGGATTGGAGGGGGCGATATTCGCCTCGGCGCGCTTATGGGGATAATGCTTGGGTTTCCTGGAGTGCTTTACGCGTTATTTATAGCATATATAGTGGGTGCATGTGTTGCCGTGGTGCTTCTTGCGTTCCGAAAGAAGGGAATGAAGAGCGAGATACCATTTGGTCCCTTTCTGTGCGGGGCGACGATGGTGATGCTTTTGTATAGCGATAGGATTATTGACTGGTTCGGGAAAATTTTCAATGTATGAAATTCTCCTTCTCGCATAGAAAGAAACGCGGCTTCACGCTCATTGAAATGCTCGTGACGATTTCCGTTATGGCTATGCTCATGTCGGTGGTGACAATTAACTTTCGTTCCAGTGAGAAGGGCGAGCTCGTGCGGCTCAGCGCCCGGCGCATCGGTGATGCGCTTCAGCAGATAGAAACATACGCGCAAAGCAGTACAAATAACCCCGCATACGCAACTGCAAAAAGTTTCGGAGTGCACATCGAAACAGCAACCCCGCA
The DNA here is from genome assembly GCA_964370875.1 of uncultured Gammaproteobacteria bacterium. Lineage (GTDB taxonomy): Bacteria > Patescibacteriota > Patescibacteriia > JACQRZ01 > JACQRZ01 > JACQWH01. The sequence continues at coordinate 900 of CAYJLM010000078.1, forward strand.
AAAAATCCTAACCTTTGCGGATATTAATACGCCATTGGTTGGCGGGAAGCCGTTTGTTGGTCACTGGGAGGCCAATACGACAGACGTCCAGATAGGTGACGCGCTTCTTATTGACGCAACCAAGCAGGGGAATATCCTTCTTGACAAGATAACGGTTTCCTATAAACCTAACGATACCGCTGTCGCGAATGCGGGGTGCGCAAAGGACGCGCGCGGGGATTGCATTAAGGATGCAGGCGGCTATTATGTGAGTACCGTCTCATCGGTCGATATTGCGGCAATCCCACCCTCTGTGCGTTTTGTTATCTCCGGCGGGGCTGATTTTCCTGTTCACTCATCCGGCATCGCCGTACACCAAGTAACATTCGATGTGAAGCAAAAAGATTCCAATCGTCACAAGTCGGTTACGCTGAACCCTTTGAGCGGCAGGATTGATGTAGAGTATTAGAAGGTAATTCTACATAGGCAAGAACCAAAACATCCTGATCGGCGACAGGGCACACTTCGTTCAAAGGTCGCCGAACAGAATGTTTCGATTCTTACCTGTCCTTGAATCACGAGATTCGAGTTTCAAAATTAAAAATTTATGTCGGATCCCACAGTATTCATTATCGTCATCACCTACAACGGAGCAGAAGATATTGGTGATTTTTTGGCAACCTACAAGACACATACCCCCGCATCGGCGAAATTAGTTGTGGTGGATAATGGTTCTACGGATGGAACGCTCGAAACTATTGAACGTGACTACCCCGTTGCGACAGTGATTCGCAATACAAAAAATAGGGGATATGCCGGGGGCGCGCGACAGGGCATGGAATATGCTATTGCCAATGGCGGGCAATACGTCGCAGTTGTTAATCAGGATATCCGACTTACGGAACGGTGGCTGGAACCGCTTGTTGATACGCTTGAAAAAGATCCACACTGTGCCGCGGTACAGCCAAGAATTCTGCTTTACCCGGATACGACAAAAATAAACTCATACGGGAACACAACCCACTATCTTGGATTTGGGTATACGCTGGGTCACCGGAAAAATGTTCGCGAGTATTCCTGTCAGGAAAAGGAGCGCCTTGCATCGTGCAGCGGTGCAACGGTTCTTTTCAGGGCATCAGCCCTGCAAAAAGTAGGACTTATTGACGAATTTTTCTTCTTGTACTATGAAGATGCCGATCTTTCTTGGCGATTGCGTCTCGCCGGATACACGCTGTTGCTCTGCTGTGCGTCGACCGTGTATCATCGGTATGAGTTTTCACGGAGCATCAAGAAATTTTATTACATGGAGCGCAATCGGCTTATCATGATGATAAAAAACTATTCAGCCCGCGCGCTGTTTCTCATCGCGCCCATGTTCATTATCTATGAGGTGGGTATGGTATCCTATAGTATTCTTGCGACGCTTCTTGGCCGGCACGATACACTGACACTGCGCGAAAAACTTCGCAGTTATCTTTTCTTCTTTTCGCCGCGGAGCTGGAAATATCTTCTTACCGCGCGGAGGAAGACGCAAAAACTTCGAACCGTCAGTGATGACCGTATTGTTGATTTGTTTTGTGATACAATAGGATTTCAGGATATTGACAATCCGGTCTTGCGTTATGTTGCAAACCCGCTGACGAGTTCGTACTGGAAAATAATACGAATGATTATCTAGGAAAACAAATTAGGATTTTATGTGTATTGCGAAGTGCACTCGTTTGTCATTCCGACCGACTGAAAGGAGTGGAGGAATCTGTATAGCATTAAGGAGAGTATAGATCCCTCGACTGCGCTCGGGATGACGGTACTAGACATAATAGGCACATTAAACATTCATCATTATGCGTCTTGCTGTTATTTCCCCGGTCTTCCCGCCTTATCGAGGAGGCACTGGTACCGTCGCGCTCGAAAACGCGCGCATGGCAGCCGATCACGGCATCCCAACAACCGTTTTCACCCCCTACTATGCGAGTATTCGAAAGAGTGTGCCTGCAGATGAGCGCCTGTTCGGGTTTTCTATACAGCGCCTGAAACCGTGGTATGCCATCGGCAATGCGGCATTTCTCCCGCAATTATTATGGCGGTTGCGGTCTTTTTCCACTATTCACATTCACTACCCTTGCATCGGGCTTGAGCTGTCTGTCCTTTTTTGGCGTGTTTTCGGAAAACGTGTGGACATGACGTATCACATGGATTTGATCGGAAAGACAAGTATCCGGATATTTCTCTTTAATTTCTATACGCGAATGACACTACCCTTACTGGTTCGCGTTGCCGATACGGTGTTCGTCTCGTCGTTTGATTACGCCGAAAGCTCGCCGATACTTTCGCGATACTATAAAAAATTTAACAACAAATTTGTCGAGCTACCCAATAGTGTGGATACGTCGGTGTATGCGCCATTGAATGACGAGACCCCCTCCGGGTTCTTGTCCACAGGGGCATACGGACTCCGACGGGAGGAGTTTAAGGATGCTCGACATGTCATTCTCTTCGTGGGTGGACTAGACCGGGCGCATTATTTCAAGGGTGTTGATGTTCTGCTGGAGGCGGCAAAGAATGTGATTGAGCGTTATCCGAAAACGACACTTGTCTTTGTTGGTGATGGCGATATGAGGATTGGATATGAAAAACATGCACAGCAGCTCGGCATTGCCGACCACGTGTATTTTACCGGCTCTGTCAGCAGGGAAGACTTGCCGTTGTGGTACAATCGCGCAACATGTGTGGTGCTACCATCTGTCGACTCGACCGAAGCGTTCGGTGTTGTGCTTATTGAGGCGGGTGCGTGCGGAAAACCGGTGATTGCGACGAATCTTCCCGGCGTGCGCAGTGTTGTGCGCGATGGAGTGAACGGATATCTCGTTGAGCCACATGATGTCGGTGAGCTCGGCGAAAAAATATGCGCAATCCTCGAGCATCCGGATCATGCTCGCCAGATGGGACGGGCCGGATTACAGCGCGTACAAGAACGATATGCCTATTCGGTCGTCGCAAAAAAATACATTGAGAATTTATGAAATTTCATTAGCTGTAAGACCTTTGTTGTCGCGTGTGAACAGAAGTAACTCTTTTTAGCAACCTTTGACCGAAGGGCGCCCTGTTGGTAAAAAGAGCTACTCCTGTTCGTCCGTCTTTACCATTAGCGACGATACGTAAACACATACGCCTTACCGCCATCGATTTCCTGCCATTCATTGGCAGTTTTTTTTGCATCACGCACGATTACAGGAAACCGCGGCTCATAATCACGGACGACAAAATAGCTTCGCGCGACGCCGACGGTACTCATGGTCTGGATCATTGTTTGGCGCGAGGGGGCATTGAGCATCGAATAATACTGTTGTGCCAATGGTGAGCCGCTAGGGATGGGATAGTAAAAGACGGATTCCTTTTTCCCGTTCCGTTCGATTATGAAATATGTTTTAAACCCAAATTCGCGAATTGCCGCAGACGCAAGAACTTGGTTTGCAATAACGATATAGGGGGTTTTGCCGCCATCCGTGTCAATAAATCGAACCGCGGATATGTCGGTTGCCGAGAGTGTATGGCCGTGAAAGGGGGTATATGCGTCGTTGCGCGGGTAGGAAAGATAGAGTGACGATGTGAGAAGGCATGAAATAAAGAGCACGGTGGCAATGAGGACAGCCTTTTTTCCGCGAATAAACACACGGTCAAACAGTACGCCAAGCGCATATCCAACAAAAGGCAAGAGAAAAAGATCTGCAATATCAACAAGTCGCCGTGCATAATCCTGCTGTTCAAAGGAAGCAAGGGTTTCAAAATGAATGAATCCTGAAAGTGCAAGGGCTTCGATGCGAAGCGCCCCAACCATGAGGAGGCACGCAACCAGAAAATTGCGCAGAGGAGAGGATTGGGTATGATTTTTGAAAAGGAGAGTCGCTCCGCCTGCGGCGAGGGCCCAAAAGACAATCCATCCATTGCGAAAAAAGAAATACGCAAAATCAAGAAACGGCGAAAAGCGCGTTTCAAAGACAGGTATAAACGATGCCAATGAGAACAGCGTTGATAGAGACGGTACAACAAACGATATCTGAAACTGTGGAGAAAGAAGAGAATTAACAAAGAATGCGAGCGGAATACTGAGGGATGCAAAAAGTGTTCCCGCGACAAGAAGCCCTGTTCGTAGAAAAGAACGCTGTATACTTTGCACTGCGAACAGCGCGACAAAAATACTGAGAGGTATTCCCGCAAGCGGATGGAGTGTGAGGGAGAAAAGCGCGCACAGTATCGCAAGAAATATGAAGCGTCCCATGCCCTTCGCACAGGAGTAAGCACTCGACAATACCCCCAAAAGTATGGTACCATACGCAAGTCCCCACGGCGTTGTCATGATAAAATAGGAATAGGGCAGTGCAAGCAGAGCCATAACAAGTATAAGACATCGTTCATTTTTAAACTGAAAAATATTTCGCAAGGCACCAAGTGCAAGCACGGGAATACTTGTCGCAAGAATGGTTGTGAGAAGGGGTTGATGAATCCATTCGACCGGGAGTGAAAAGAGGCGCGAGAGAAACGGCACAAGGACATATTGTCCGACGTAGTAGAGTGTTTTTGGCTCGATTACCCCGGTCGCAACAACAACGCGTTCGGCTGCCATGTGAAGAAGCGGATCAAAACCAAAACTCAAAGGAAAACGAATGAGCGCAACCGAGAAACTCGCAAAAAAGTGGACAGCAATCATTGAAAGACTGATTGAAGGGCGTGTTCCGCGAAGTATGAGAACGCTCAAGACAAGGGTTGCAAGAGTATAGAGTATGAGGGGGAGGGCAGAGAGATTATCCCAGGGGCCCAGTAGTGAATCGGTAGTTCTGTGAAGGAAGAGGAATACAATAAAGCCACCAATACACAAACCGTACAAGAGGGTGCCGAGAAGGTCGATATGCGCAAGACTTCTTGGCGTGTCGGTGGGATTGGAGTGATGAAGAGGGGAAATGAATGATGCCGCAAAGGCGCTCAGCGCAGGAATCCAGAGGAGAAAGATGATGACGGGAGCAGAAAGTGACCCAAGTAGGTATATGCCACTCCCGATAATCGTTAGCGGCGCGCTACTGATGAGCGGGGCCAGAAGGAATGCGTGAAGAGAGGAAAAGCCCAAAAAACGCCGCGCCAGAAAGAATCCGGCGGCAAGAAAATACGCAGTCCCCAAGATGCGAATGACGAGTAACTGTGAAATACCCGCCATAAACGAAATCATTACGACAAGCGCACTCAGCGCCAGACATACGAGATATGGGATATCCTTCTTTCCGTGATACACACTATTTTCCATCCGATAAAGTATTAATAAGCGACCGGCTGATCGATTGGGCGCTTTTGTGGGCTTTGCCACCGTGGATTACTCCCAATCATATCACGCTTTTTCGCATGTTCGCAATTCCGCCGACGTTGTTTCTTATTATCCAAGGGTACTATGATATCGCTGTTCCGGTGTTTCTTTTTGTCGCAAGTACGGATGCAATCGATGGTGCGTTGGCGCGAACGCAAAATAAAATAACTGAATGGGGAATGATGTTTGATCCCGTTGCCGACAAGTTGCTCATTGTACCTGTTCTCTTGATCCTTCTTCTCAGAAATTTGCCTATTCCGCTTGCCTTGACGATTATTTCGCTTGAGTTTGTGATCGTCGCAATGGCACTCCTATGGCGTAAGCGCGGCGGGGTGATTCAGGCAAATTTGTGGGGGAAAATTAAAATGGTACTTCAGGTTTTGGGTGTGTTCCTGTTATTATTAGCCACGTGGCTTGATATTCCGCTGGTTGTGCCCGCGGCCATTGTTTTGGGCGCGAGTATTTATTTTTCGATATTGAGCATGGTATACCATGGCGCCTAGTTTTTTTCATCAGATTTGGCACACTTCTTCGTTCCGCGCTCCGGTACTCGACGGTCCGATGGCCATCGGACCCTCAACAGTATTTACTGGCGTCTCGAATTGCACTCAAATCTGAAGAAAAAAAGCGAGTCCCCAATGATTTACCTTATTCTTGGTTTTCAAAAACATGGTGAAACCAAATAAGATTATTATTGCCTTCCTGTGCATAGTAGCGACGGTGTTCGTTTTTTTGACGTACAGCTTTTTGTCATTTACGTCGGTGGGCGGTGGTGCTGTCCGTCTGAACTCACCGGATGAAACGGCGAATTATTTTTTTGCGCGGACATTTGCGAAAGACTCACAAATCGGGTATGAGGAGCCACTTCTGGAGGTAAGTAAAGGGGTTGTTCACGCGCGGAGCATGACAACTGCGGGGAGCCGTGTTGTACCTGTCGGGTTTTTGGGACTTACGGTGCTCTATGGAACGCTGGCAAAAGTGTTTGGCGTGGGGGCGCTTCTCTTTTTTACGCCATTTCTCGCCGTGGTCACCGCATTCGCGTTTTATTTTCTTCTGAAGCGTATTTTTTCGCGTACTGTTGCGGCGCTATCGGGTGTACTCCTGCTTATTCATCCGGCGTATTGGTATTATGCGAGTCGCGGCATGCTTCCCAAC
>CAYJLM010000079.1:0-7376 GCA_964370875.1 uncultured Gammaproteobacteria bacterium
TTGGAAGAGTGTATATGATAGTCGAAAGTAAAAAATGTCAAAACTGCAAAACTCCCTTCATTATTGAGCCGGAGGATTTTGCGTTTTACGAAAAAATGAAAGTCCCGTCGCCGACGTGGTGTCCTGAATGTCGCCTCCAACGAAGGTTGACATGGCGAAATGAACGAGCTTTTTTTCAAAATATCTGTAAAAAATGCAATAAGACGGTGCTTTCAGTTTACCCTCCAGATTCGGGTATTACTGTTTTCTGCCGGCCGTGTTGGTGGTCTGACAGTTGGGATGGACTGGAATACGGGATTGAGTTCGATCCGAAAAAGCCCTTCCTTGAGCAGATGAAGACGCTCCTTTATAGTGTCCCGCTTCCCGATCTTTTTGGGCTGTATACGACTCTTGAGAATTCCGATTATACCAACATGGTCGGTTATCTTAAAAACTGTTTTTTTCTTTCGATGGCAGACTGGGATGAGAACTGCTCATATGGAAGTAATGTCTTTCACTGCAAAGACTCTTCCGACGTTTTGATGCTATATGAGAGCGAGCTTTGTTACGATGTGGTAAATTGCCACAAGTGCTATCAGGTCAGTTTTTCTTTAGATTGTGAAGGTTGTTCAAATGTTCTTTTTTCAAAAGGTTGTGTGAACTGTACCGACTGCATCGGTTGTGTGAATTTGAAAAATAAGCAGTACTGTATTTTCAACAAGCAATACTCAAAAGAGGAATACATGGAGGAGGCGAGTCGTTATCAGTCAACATCACGATCTCGAGTTAAAGAGGTTCGGAAAGAAGCGACTGCTTTTTGGCTCACATTTCCGAATAAATTCATGCACGAGAGAAATACAGAGGGAGTCAGTGGCGATTACATCTACAACTCTGCACACATAAAGGATTCTTTCATGGTTCAGGACACGGAGAATGCGCGTTACTGCCTACTTGCTGTTCCCGGGAAGATCACGGACGCGTATGACCATACGCATTACGGTATGGGCGCCGAACGGCTGTATGAGACGCTCCAGGTGGGTAGTCAAGCCTCTAATATTCTCGCAAGCTGGTTTGTCATAATCGATGTTATGAACGTTGCGTATAGTATTTTTTGTATCGGCGCAAAAGATACGTTTGGCAGTGTTGGATTGAAAAAGCGTCAGTACTGCATCCTCAATAAACAATACTCAAAAGAGGAATATGAAAAATTAAAAGAACAGATTGTCGCCCAAATGAATGAGATGCCCTACAAGGATTCTTTGGGAAGAATCTATCGGTATGGCGAATTTTTCCCGCCTGAGATGAGTCCACTCGGTTACAATATTAGTAGCGCGCAAGAATTTTTTCCACTTGACGTTCAAAAAGCAACGGCCAGTGGATATAAGTGGCATGACTCTTTAAAAAAAGAATATGCCATCACGCTCTCTCGGGAGCAAATTCCCGACAAAGCTTCTGAGATACCGCAGACTATCACGTCTGAAGTTCTTCAATGCGAGCACGGCGGCACGTGTAACGAGGCGTGTAGTACGGCATTTAAAATTCAGGCGAGCGAATATCGATTCTATCTTGCAAGGGGACTTCCGCTGCCCGATCTCTGTCCGAATTGCCGTCATTACGCGCGACTTCGCTTGCGCAATGGCCATATGTTAGAAAGACGTGCGTGCGGCTGCAATGGTCAAAGTTCTTCCAACAACATTTATGCAAATACCGCTTCGCATAGCCATGGCACCGAACCTTGTTTGAGCGAATTCGAAACGACATATACTGTCGACCGTCCTGAAATCGTCTATTGTAATGAATGCTATCAGGCCGAGGTTACGTAGAGTGTGAAGATTACACTTAATCAAAAAAATATATGACCGAAAAACGCAACTGCCAAAACTGCAAAAAAGAATTTCAGATCGAGCCCGAAGACTTTGTGTTTTATGAAAAAATCAAAGTGCCGCCGCCAACGTTTTGTCCGGACTGTCGCTTACAGCGACGTCATGCATGGCGAAATATGCGCTCATTGTATAAACGTCCGTGCGATTTATGCAAGCAAGAAAAAATAGGCATGTACGCTCTCGATAAGCCGCATACCGCATACTGTCCGAGCTGCTGGTGGAAGGATAGCTGGGATGCGTTTGATTATGGACGTGACTATGATTTTTCGCAGAATTTCTTTCAGCAGTTTGGCGAACTATTAAAGAAAGTACCGCTCATATCCCGCTCTGTATTTGAGGACACGCTCGTTAATTCAGAGTATACGAATATGGGCCACTCCCTGAAGGATTGCTATCTTGTCTTTCTCAGTGCGCCATGCGAGCGGTGCGCATATTGCCAATCACTCGACGACGGGAAGGATTGTCTTGACGTGTCCTGGTCTAACGATATTCAGCTCTGCCATGAAGGAATTAATCTCCATAATTGTTATAAGGTATCCTACTCAAAAGATTGCCTGTCCTGCTCGCATTCATATTTTTTGAACGACTGTGTCAATTGCACCGATTGCTTTGGGTGCGCGAATCTTCGTAATAAGCAGTATCATATTTTCAATGAACCGTATTCTCCGGAAGGCTATGCAGAGAAGCTAAAAGAGCTTGGGTTTCAGTCCGAGAGCCATAGCTCTATTCAATTGTGCAAACAGAAAATAAAAGATTTTTGGGCACGATTTCCGGTACGATACGTTCACGGATCAAATAATCAAGATGCCTCGGGTGACTATATCTACAACGCGAAAAATACGCACAATTCGTTTTTTGTGAATTCGATTGAGGATTCAAAATTTTGCTCTTTTCTCATGTTTGGCAATCCGGTTCGGGAATCCTACGACTGGACGCAATACGGAGACAATGGTGAACTGGTCTATGAAATGGTTCAATCCGGTGGCGGGGTGTACAACAATCATTTTGGCTGGATGATTTGGCGGGGGAGCAGTAATGTCGAGTATAGCGCATTGTTAAACAACTGCTCGGATTGTTTTGGATGTGTTGGGTTGAAGAATAAGAAGTTTTGTATTTTCAATAGGCAGTATACCGAAGAGGAGTATCGCGCTGTACGCGACAGGATTATTCGGCAAATGGCAGAGATGCCGTATGTGGATGCGAAAGGAAGGGCTTATCGCTACGGCGAATTTTTCCCGATTGAACTTTCGCCTTTTGCATACAATGAATCAGTGGCACAGGAAGAGTTTCCGCTCGACGAAAAAGGTGCCAGAGATTGCGGGTTTTTATGGAGAGATGAAAAACAAGACGTGTCGTACACCATAACAAGGCAGGCACGCGATTTTCCCGACGTGTGTCCGGAGGACGACGAGATAACAAAAGATATCATTGCCTGCGAGTCGTGCGACAAGGGGTATAGGCTTGTGAAGATGGAGCTCGCGTTCTACCGCGCAAATCGCATCCCGCTTCCGCGGCAGTGTTCGAATTGTCGCTACGTGCAGCGTCTCGAAAAGCGGGGTAGGACGGTACTCTGGGATCGTGCATGTATGTGTGCAGGTGCAACTTCACAAAATAGGGTATACAGTAATAGCGTGAGCCATTCTCATGGCGCTACGCCTTGTGTGGCGACATTTAAAACATCATTCGCACCCGAGCAGACAGATATTGTGTATTGCGCGGAGTGTTATCAGCAGGAGATTCTATGACAGAAAGACCAAAAGAATTTGGCGGCCAACCCGTTGAAAAGATAGTAAAGCAATTTGAGACAAATTTTGAAATTTATTCAAAAAATCTTGAGGAGACAGGGCTTGTCGATGATCCGTCAAAGCTTTTTGTTAAGAAGGAGGACGAGGAGCGCCGGGCAGGGCTTCTTTCGGGTGCGGCCGCGTTTTTTTCACTTCCCGAATCAGTTGGCGCGCGCATACAGCTTATCCTTGAGGCGAAGAAAAAAAATCAAGAAGTACCTCTTTTAGAGGGGGCACGGAACGGATTGGTGTGGTATATTGGAGCCGCTCATCATATCCGACAAGAGCTTGGCATGGATTGGCGAAATGCGGTGGCGCAGTCACTTAAAGAGGCAGGGATTAGTAACAATGAAGTATTGACTCAAGAGCAAATTCGAAGGGTGTTTGTTGTAAAATTTGCGGAGATGTTGGATAAAGTTTTATTAGTTATACCTCTTTCCGGAAAGAACCCATCCATAAAGGACGTTATCGAGGTTGTCAAAAAAGCTCCTTCATATGGACTGATAAAAACGAGCGATGAGCTGGATCTTTGCGCATATCTTGAGGAGTTTCTCGTAGCTAGAGAGTAGGGATAAGTTCAGCAATAGGGACAACAGTGCCCGCGCGCATTTAAGCTGACAGGGCAGGAATTAGCGTTTTATAAGAAAGCTGGCCTGCCAATCCCGCGTCTGTGCCCGAATTGCCGCCACTACCAACGATTTGCTGCGCGTCCATCGTCAGTGGTTATGCATCACCGTTCATGTCAATGCGCGGGCGAACAGTCACAGACCGGCGCATATATAAATAATTCACGCCATTCTCATGGTGTTGCTCCGTGCACCGCCGCATTTGAAACGGTATATTTCCCGGAGAGGAAAGAGACAATTTATTGTCGCGAGTGTTACGGGGCAGAGGTGGCGTAGTGAGGGACATTGACATTGTATTACAAAATAGTACACTACAGATTATAGGAGCAATACTAACTATGCGTAAAATTGTTACCATCTCTCTTCCGGAGAACACGGCAAAACGAGTCGAACATATCGTGGTCCAAGAAGGATACTCTAGTACGAGCGAATTATTTCGAGATCTTTTGCGTGCGCGGGACACATGGACAGCATCTCCCTTTCGGAGAATAGGCGAGAATAGAAATCATCCGCGCATTTCCGCATTCATGAAGGCCGTGAAAGCTCACGCCAAGCGCGGGGCCGTAAAAAATCTTTCTCGTGACCATGATCGATACCTCTATGGAAAATAGTTTTCTTGCCGATTCGGACTTTCTTATCGCTCTTTATAGTAAGGACGACGCGAACCACGCAAGAGCACTATCGCTTCTTGAAAAGATTTCTGAACTGCCTTCGATTCGGTTCTGTATATCTGTCCTGGTGTATAGCGAGGTTGTTACGGTTCTCTCACAGCGTGTTGCACAAAAGACGGCGCATTTTTTTATGGAAGATATCGAACTGCACGGGATCACGTTTCTTTATGTGGCTGAGGAGTCATTCCGTATTGCTCAAGATGTTTTTCGGAAACAGAGATCAAAGAATACGAGCTTTGTGGATGCAGTAAATATCGCCTTGATGCGCATTCACAATTTCACGTCTCTTTTGAGCTTTGATCGCGACTATATGAAAAATGGCATCTCTCTGTTTAGGGGGTAGGGCTCGCATGAACGACAAAACACTGGACAAAATGGAAAAAGGGTGGAAGAATAGTAGCATTTATGCGTCGGTAGCTCAATCGGCAGAGCAGAGGCCTCTTAAGCCTAAGGTTCTGGGTTCGATTCCCAGCCGACGCAAATTGTATCGATATTCCAAAAGAACGGCTTGCAGCCGTTTTTTGTTTTGGTGGGATGATGATACACTGAAGGTATGAAAAACAGCGAGATAGCAAAAATTCTTATCGAAATGTCCGAATACTTGGAGGTGCAAGACGTACCTTTTAAGCCGCGGGCATACGTGCGAGCCGCCGTGGCTATTGCCGCCTTGATGGAAGAGACGGCGGATATCTACAAGCGCGCGGGTAAGAATGGCCTTGATGCCATCTCGGGTGTGGGGGAAGGGATTGCGGGAAAGATAGAGGAGATGCTCAAGACGGGGGGCATGAAGGAGCTTGCACTGCTCAAAAAAACATTTCCTGTTCGTGTCAGCGAGCTTTCCGCCATTGAAGGCGTGGGACCAAAGGCAATAAAAACTTTCTATAAAATCTTGGACATACGAACGGTTGCGGATCTTGAGCGCGCGGTGAAGGCGCACAAAATTTCCGCGCTGCCCCATTTTGGGAAAAAATCAGAAGAGAAAATTCTGAAAGGAATTGAATTTTTGAAAAAAACACATGGCCGCATGCTTCTTGGTGAAGCGTTGCCGCTCGCACAAGAAATCGAAACATACCTTGCGGGGGTGAGCGGTGTTAAGCGTGTTGCCGTATGCGGGTCTATCCGGCGCAGACAAGAAACAATCGGAGACATTGATATTGTTGTGACGTCGCGAGAGCCCAAAAAAGTCATGACCGCCTTTATTTCCATGGAGGGGGTGAGTCACGTATATAGTACCGGCTCGACAAAAAGCATGATTCGTCTCTCGAGAGGAATTGACGCCGACCTGCGCGTCGTGTCGGACGCTGCGTACGGCGCGGCGGTACAGTATTTTACCGGGGACAAGCAACACAATATCGAGGTGCGAAAAATCGCAATGAATAAAGGATACAAGCTTTCCGAGTATGGACTTTTTAAAAACAAAAAACTGATTGCGGCAAAAACAGAAGAAGATATCTATACAAAGCTCGGAATGGAATATATACCGCCAGAACTGAGAACGGCATCGGGTGAGATTCAGGCCGCTCAAAACAGGTCGCTTCCGCCATTGATCCCATATGGCTCCATTCGCGGCGATCTGCAGGTGCAGACAAACTGGACGGATGGCTCCGCATCCATTGAGGAAATGGCGCGCGCGGCTCAAGCCGTGGGACTTCAGTATATCGCCATTACCGACCATACGAAGGCGCTGGCAATGACCGGCGGGCTTGATGAGCGCGGGCTGGCGCGTCAGGCAAAAGAAATTGATACACTGAACGTGAAGTTTGAAAAAAATAATTTCCGCATTCTCAAAAGCGCAGAGATAAATATTTTGAAAGACGGATCATTTGATATATCAGACACCGCGTTAAAAAAGCTTGATGTCGTCTCAGCTGCCATACATACGCATTTTAATCTCGGGGAAAAGGAGCAAACCGAACGCATTATTCGGGCGATGCGCCACCCCTTGCTTAATATCCTTTTTCATCCTACCGGACGACTCCTGAATCGGCGCGAGCCATATGAATTCGATATTGAAAAAGTTATTCGCGCGGCGAGAGGATATGGTGTCGTGTTGGAGGCAAATGCAGAGCCCGAACGACTTGATTTGAAGGATGCACATATTCGAAAGGCGATCCAATGCGGTGTGAAGCTTGTTGTGAACAGTGACGCTCATGCACCGGGACATTTCGGGAATCTTGATCTTGGGGTGGCACAGGTGCGCCGGGGATGGGGGAGAAAGAAGGATGTGTTGAACACATTATCAGTCGAAAAGGTGCTTGAAGTATTGAGAAGGATGAAAAAATGATAGGACGAGTTGACATGCGCATGGAGCGCGGTAAAATTTGACTACGCTTAATAGGCCACAGCGATACTACCCACATCTTGTTGTGGGTTGCTATTTTATGCAAAAAACAACAAAAATCCTTTTGTGTACTGCCATGGCAGGTGCCATTG
>CAYJLM010000080.1:0-7356 GCA_964370875.1 uncultured Gammaproteobacteria bacterium
CAGTAAGGACATGGATTCATCGACGATTACATCCTCAACAATGACACTGACGGCAGGGTCAACAACGGTGAGCGGTTCGGTAGAATATCGTCCAATGGAGCGCACGGCCTACTTTTTACCATCTCGCGTATTGACGCCAACCACACAATACACGCTCACCCTTACAACAGGAATCCAAGGAGTGAATGGTGTCGCGATAGCGGCGGCAACACGTAGCTTTACCACTGGCGCGGCGGATGCGAGCGCACCCGTCATCATGTCGATGACTGCCGATGATACGAATATCGCTATCACGTTCAGTAAACCGATGAATTCATCTCCGGCAACCGATACGTCGAACTTTACGGCAAGCGTGTTGCGCGTTGCAAATTATACGGTGAAATACGGGGCGGCTGGGTTTGACGCTGCGGCTGGGACCACTCTCATATTGCCCGCAACGGCCCAGATCACCTACGACGCAAAGAACAATACGGCAATCATCCAAGGATATCGGCCGACTGCAACAACGACGGCTCAGATTCGTGGACAGGAGCTCTATGTTTCCCTGGCAAACGTTAAGGATATTGGCGGAAATGCAATAAGTACAGCAAATGATGCCAATACCGCGCGCGCGACAGTACAGAGTAGTGCGACGACTCAAGGACAGCTTGGACCAATGACAATCACAGACGATCTCATGAAAAAGGTTGGCGGTTTTCAGCCCGATAGTTTTTCATCGGGGACATTTGGGTTTGCTCCGCAGGCGGAAGTGAAACCGTTCAACATGATGACGGGAACCACAACCATATATTCTGTCCGATTGCCGATATCAAAGCAGATACCGAACGGCGGAACCATTGTTCTTTCTTTTCCTGCGGGATTCGACATTTCCGGCGCTAAGCAAGATATTAACTCGCCAAAACGGCGCGATATCAATGGTCCTGGGTCGGGAACGATTACATTCAAGTGCCTCACGAATGTGACCGGGATGTCCGCAAAATCGTGCGGTGGCGGTGTCGCCAATGCTGATGATACGGGAACCGCGCAGGGTGGTCTCGCGGATGACGGTGTTGTTGTGAACAATCTTGCGCGCACGATAACGATGTACGTGAGCGGTGCGACACAGGCCGAAGGACACGATTTTCTTGATTTTGATATCGCTGGCATCGTGAACTCAACGATTCCGAAGGACTTTAATACTACCGGATATACGGTTGACGTGAAGACGAAGAATGCCACGACAATTCTTGAATCAATTACATCGTTGCCATTCTTTATCCAGTCGCGTGGAACGACAGTATACTCTCTTACCGGAACCATTACCGCGACAAGTAATAATCAGGCGGGAACAATCTCGGTATTCCTTGATTCTCCAATGACGGGTCCTCTGGAAACGACATCCGCGGATTTTGCGAGTGGAACAACCGCAACGTACACATTCTCCAATCTTGCGCCCGGAGATTATTTTCTGCGTACGGAACCGTATGTGACAATCGGAACGGTTGGCGCAGGGGCGACAGAATATCTTGGGAAGGTACCGCCGGAAAGAGTTGTAATAGGCGGAAACACTACTCGAGATTTTACATTAACGAGCGCAACTGCCGCCGGAACAGGAACTGCAGTGACGGTTTCCGTTGATGGACCGGCAAGCGAAAATATTGATATTTTTGCAAACGGTCCATCAGGGTTTCGTGTTATGCAAAAGACGCTCGACGCAATCGCGGGTGCCGAGGATTTCACTATTCGACTCTCAGATGGCGACTGGATGCTCGGCGTAGGCCCGCAGATGCCAAAGGGGCAGATGTCAGGACCACCGCCATCTCCAAGCTACCTCCCACCTCGACCGGTGAATTTAAGAATTACCGGAGGGGCGTGTGTTATTGAGGGGGCAGTCACCTGTACAAAAGCATTCACGCTTACTTCGTCGACAAAACAGATACGGGGTATTGTAAAAGATCTTGCGAGTAAGGTAATTGCAAACGCAGAAGTATTTGCATACTCGCCATCGGGTGGTGTTGGTAATTTTGCCAAGACAGACACCACGGGGACATTTACTCTGAACGTCACGGAAGGATTGTTTAATGTCGGTGCCATGGTGCAGGGCATGCCTCCTTCAAAGGAAGTTCCTGTTGAAGTGACGAGCCATGCGACAGATTATTTGAAGATTGACGGTGTATCGACTGCGATTACTCCTGCCACGGCCGCGACAACATTTATTTTGAAATTAGCAAAACCTGATTATACAATTTCCGGAAAAGTTACTGATGGAACCAACGTCATCAACGGGGCGTCGGTGTACGCGTACAAGCAAGGTGCGCCGGGCAATGTATCGGCACCTACTGATAGCTCGGGAAATTATTCACTTTTTGTATCTGCGGGAACATGGAAAGTCGGTGTATTCTTGCCGAAGTATGGGAATCTTTCCGAGCAAACAGTAACAATCACAACGGCAAACGCAACTGATATTAATTTCTCACCTTCGGGAACGGGCACGTTTTATGCGGTGTCAGGAACCGTAACAGTCGGAGGAGTGGCACGAGAGGGCGCGCGGGTGCGCATCAGGAATTCAAGCTATTTCAATGAGACATTCAGCGCAACAGATGGCACATATAGCTTTAGTGTTCCGACAGGAAATAGCTATATCGTCGACGGGTTTGTTCTCGGTGTTGGAGATCTTGCGCCATTGGCGGCATTTAACGTTGCGGCAGATACGGCAGGAAAGGATCTTACGGTTGCAACACTCCGCACAATCACTATAACATTCTCGACATCGGTAAGTCGCGCATTTGTAGAGCTCCGATCGACAACCGGTGCAAATGTGCGAAAAGAAATTAAAAATTCAACAACCGGAACACTTTCAGCACCGGATGGGAGCTATATCGTCAATGTCGATCTCCAAGGAGCGCCGATTCCGTTTGCAAGTATCGCGGCAACTGATGGAACGACAACCTATGCGAGTGCGACGGGCGTTGTAACGGTGAATGGAGACGAAGGATTGACCGTAACCGTCCCAACATTAAGAACGCTTACGATTACCGTCCAGGACGGAGCAACACCGGCAGTCGCGCTTGCAGACGCGTGGGTTGAGCTGATGAATCCGACAAGCGGTGAACATTTTGGTGGCAAGACAGCGACAAATGGACAGGTTGTTCTCCTCGCCGCGGATGGGTCGTACTTTATCAGCGCAATGAAGCCGGGATATTACCTCTCACCAACAAGTTTGACGGTAAGTGCGAATGCCGCGCAGACGCTTACGCTTGCGGCAGCATCGCGAACTATTTCCGGTCAAGTACTTATTGGTGGGACTGGTGTGCCAAACGCGTTCGTACGCGCCGCAAAACAGGGTGGTGGATTCGCAGGCACACAGACAGACGCGAATGGTCAATACGTACTTTCGGTGTCCACAGGAATATGGAGGGTTTTGGCAGTAGCCGACGGGTACGCCGAAACGGAATTAAGTGAAACGGTGAACACAACAGATGCATCGGCGAGCGGGAAAAATATCACCCTTGCAACAACAGTTGCCATAACTGCTCCAAAATCACAGCCAATGACGCCATCGACCGGTGGTACATTTGAAGACACGGCAGGCGGTATTAGAGTGAACGTTCCGGCCAGCGCGCTGGGAAGCTCATCGTCGGCCGGAAACATGCTGGCAAAGAAGACAACGAGCTTCATAGAAACAGATACAGCGCGTCCGGTTGCGGCTATTGAAATTTCAGTAACTGACGCAAACGGCACGCCAATCAAAACATTAAACGAGAGCGTAACCATTGAATTGACCTACACAAAGGCGGAACTTGCTTTAATCGCATCGTCATCCGATTCGTCCATTAACACGAAATCGGAGGTTGATAAAATGGTGATCGGTTTTTGGGATGAGTCGGTTCAGAATTGGACGACGCTATCAACAAACGTAACGTATTATGCGACAGACGGAGCTGTTGTAACAAATCCATCCGAAGATCTTTCCAATGTTGCAGCGGTAAAATTGAGCGCGCAGACAGATCACTTCTCGCTCTATGCGCCGTTGGTATCAACCGACCCGTCGGCGCCGTCAACACCATCAGGATTGTCGGCAAGCGCGGCAAGCACGACACAGCTCAATCTGTCATGGACGGTCGTGGCGGGTGCAACGGGGTACGATATCTATCGCAGTACATCGTCCAGTGGTACGTATTCGCGCATCGGATCGGAACCGACCGTGTCGAGTGGATCAACAGTAACGTATTCGGATACAGGTCTGACCGCATCAACAACGTATTATTACAAGATTACCGCACTGAATAATAACGGAGAGTCAGCCGCATCAAGCGCAATAGCGGGTACAACAAGTTCGGCATCATCAAGCAGTAGCTCTGGTGGCGGTGGTGGAGGCGGAAGCAGTTATGTAGCAACAACGACCGCGTCGACAGCAGCAAAGACGGAAACAAAAACAGAGGCCACAACAACAGCAAAAAGCGTAATTTCAAGTATCGGTTCAGGAAAGTTTGAGATTACCGTTCCCGCCAAAAGCGCAACATCCGCAACTCCTGCCAAACCTGCCACTCCCGCGGTTCCCGGCGTAACACCGGCAAAACCAGCCACCCCGGCAGTTCCCGCAACACCCGCGATAGCGGCACAGAAATTGGTGGCGGGCGTTCCGGCGGCAAAAGTAACAACAATGCCATCTTTTTCACGATACTTGGCGCAAGGCGCGCGTGACACAAAGACAAAAAAGGATGTTAGCGCCCTTCAGCTTATCCTGCAAGCGAATGGCTACTACAAAGGCAAGATATCGGGAATCTTCAACGCAGATACGGTGAAAGCAGTGAAGAAACTTCAGGAGGCCGCAAAGATTGCCACGGCAAAGACGGTAGGATACGGAAATGTTGGAACTAAAACTCGCGCATTCCTGAACTCATTGGTCAAGGATGCAAAGACGCAAGTTAAAGAAAGTCCAAAGAAGGCGCAAGCGCAAACGCAAACGCTTCCTGAAGGAGCAAAGCGTGCGGCATCATTTGCCGAACTCAAAGGATTAACCGAAAAAGATCTGTGGCGCGATCCGGTGAGCAAGGCGATTTATATTCTGCAAGCCGTCATTGACAAGCAAGCCGTTCAGACATCAAAGACATCAACACTTCCAGAAGGAGCAAAGCGCGCGGCATCATTGGCCGAACTGAAAGGATTAACCGAAAAAGATCTGTGGCGCGATCCGGTAAGTAAAGCGATCTATATTCTGCAAGCCGTCATTGACAAGCAAGCCGTTCAGACATCAAAGACATCAACACCTCCAGAAGGAGCAAAGCGCGCGGCATCATTGGCTGAACTGAGAGGATTAAGCGAAAAAGATCTCTGGCGCGATCCGGTGAGCAAGGCGATCTATATCCTGAAAAAGTAAGTAGCGCTGTCAATAATAGTATTTAATCATAGTTCTCCATGCGTATGACCTATCGATATTTTGTCCCGGCAGTGGCTTTCAGCTTTCTGCTTATGAGCGGTGCCGTGTCGGCTCAAGAGGCGAGCCAGCAGCAGGCAAATCAACAACAGCCCCAACAGCAGGGTTCGTATGCCGCTCCTTATCCTCAAATGGGTCAGCAGCAACCCATGCAAGGAACGTACGGACAGCCGCAACAGAATTTTAATGGCGATCAGGGTGGAATGAATTTTCCCAAAGACATGATGTTTGGCCCTCAGCAACCGCAGAATCAGTACGGCTTTCAGCCACAACAGCAAATGCAACAGGGGAAACAGCCAATGGACCAACAGCAGCCGGGTCAAATGGGTCAGCAACAGGGCCAGGGTACGCAGGGTGGCCAGCAAGGGGTTGGCGTTGACTGCCCCGGTGATTTGTCATTCTGCTCCGGAATGACACAGGAAGAGGCCGATAAGTGGGAAGCCGAGCAGGAAAAGAAACAGGAAGAACAGCAGAAGAAGATGGACGAACAGCGTTTTAAGCAGATGAAGAAGGGTTTGAGTCAATTTCAGAAAGGGGTGAAACGGATGAAAACAGAGGTAGTCCGTATGGAGAAAAAACTTTCGAAATGCGGTGTTGGAATTCCCGCAGAGCTTAGAGAGGCGCTTACGGACGGAGAAGCTGTCGTTCCTAAGATTCAGCAAGCGCAAAATATCGACGATCTCGACACGGTTATGGAAGACATACAGTCGAGCGGAGAAGCCATGCAGGAGTGGGGGCCGAGGATGGGTGAATTCCAGCGCCTGTGCGATATGATTAGGCGGGCGGACTTCGAAGTAAAACGGATTAAAAGAGATGTCACCCGTCTTGAGAAAAAAGTTAAAGCGCAGAAGAAGTTTGATTTGTCTGAACTTCTCACAGACATCAAGGATGTCTCATCGAAGTTGGAAGCAACCTTGGTTTTCGTAAAATCAAAGAGCAAGACAGATCCCGAAGAAGCGCTCGATGAGCTTGAAAGTGATTTTTTTGACAACTTGTCCGATCTTTCCGTCTCACGGCAGGGGGTCGAGATGGCGCTCAATGTAACAAAGGGGCTGAAAGACGCTGATCGTGAGATCAAGAAATACGAGAGTCTTGCAAAGAAATTAAAAGGACAAAAGAAAGACACGGTTGAGCTTGAAGAGCAGATTGCAGACCTCAAAGCACTGCGAAAAGAAATCGCTGGTCTTCTTGTCAAAAAGAAGTTTGATCCGGATGATTTAGTTTCATTGATCGAAGAAGCGACCGACGCGCGCAGTCTCGTGGTAGGCACATTGGAAGAATTTGGTGTTTTGAAGGATTTTGTACCGCAATTCAAGCAGGGGCAGGGAGTGAACTTTCAGCTTCCGCAAGGGTTTGATATGCCACAGCAACAGATGCAGTCGCTGGGAGGTCAGACAGGAACTCAGCAAGGTCAAGATGAACAGATGATGCAATAGTAGATTTCCCATTATTACATCATGGCAGAAAGAGAGCCCCCGTTTTTCGGGGGTTTTCTATTGGACAAAACGATAGCGTGTGCCATACTCATAGTAAAGTAGATCAATCCTGCTCATGTTTTTTTAATACTGCATGTAATTAACCAACCGTTATGTCTGATTTTTATAAAGGAAGAAGAACGCGAAATATTTATGAACCGGGATCCTCGTCTCCGTTCAAAATATCACGATCGAAGATAGAGCTGTTTACGAATTGTCCCCGGTGCTTTTTTATCGATGTTCGCCTCGGTGTTGGACAGCCACCCGGCTTTCCGTTTAATCTCAACTCGGCTGTGGATATTCTTCTTAAAAAGGAATTTGACTTGCACCGAGCGGCTAATACTGCACATCCATTGATGGAAAGCTACGGCGTTGATGCGGTGCCGTATCAGCATCCACGGCTTGATGAGTGGCGCGATACGTTCAAGGGCATCTCATATCATCATCCCGAGGTAAATTTTCACC
>CAYJLM010000081.1:0-7335 GCA_964370875.1 uncultured Gammaproteobacteria bacterium
CGCAACCCCGTACGAGGTTTTTAATTCACTATTGCGTTAGATTCTTGAGACTGCCCTATAATCCTTTGTACGCTTCTTACAATAAAAGGGGGGGTGCGAAATTTTTCCCTACTTTTTCATTTGTATCGAGAGTTAATATCTCGACTGAGAGCTGAGGGGCACCACTACTTTTTTTATTTTTCAGAGGATAGTGAGCGGCTCAGTAACCTTTTTTCAGGACATGCATTATACAACTCGATACAATTAAGCAAAATTTCTACGTTTAGATATCTGATCAGCGATATTGCATTATTAAGTAGGCAGCATTATCGAAAACTGAAAGACGGTCGGATCGAGATTTCCGACAAGATTGATGAGGGCGCTTTGTCATTCTGTAGGCGTTTATTTAATACGGCACCGAATGGAACAATACGGCAAATATGGTCCGCACGCGATATTACGTACTATTTTTTACCATCGAACTACAGGTTTACATTTATTATACGCTCAGATCAGGCGGTTGTCGGCGCAATTAATGGGCAGCTCATTGACTACATCTCCCTTGGTCGAACTATGCGCACGGCAGTAATTGAGAATATAGCATACGTCGGAATTGACGAGCGGGAACTATTCTACGTGCTTGATAGTATTATTCAGCGCTTAGCGGAAAGGAGAGTGCTCAAGATCCTGATTCCTGACACTGGATATTTTGATTCATCTCCTTGGCTACGTTACGGTTTTTTGAAAGGTTTAAGAAAAACTCATTTGAATGTCAGCTCACTTCACGGTTCCATTCCATTTCAGAACATACATAATTTCTATCTAGAAGTAATGTGAGCCCAGCTACGAAATATTTCCAGGATGTCTATCAAAACAAGACGCCATTCTATCTATACGACAGCGGTATTATTGAGTCCCAGTATACAAAGCTAAGAAACGCACTTCCGGAAAATTTTGAAATTCTCTATGCAGTCAAGGCAAATCCACATCAGCAAGTAATGTCGTGTCTGCGAGATTTAGGTACAGGCGCTGATATTGCATCAGGTGGGGAATTAACATTAGCTTTGTGCGCGGGATTTGCGCCAGAGATGATATCTTTTGCCGGACCGGGCAAAACAGAGGATGAGATTGTTAACGCAGTTAAACATTCATGCGCGGCGCTCAATATTGAATCAATAGATGAGCTAATTTTAGTGGAAGCATGTGCAAAAAAAGTTGGCTTGAGGGCAAACGCCTGCGTTCGTATCAATCCAAAAATAACTAAGCAAAGAGGGGGGATCCACATGGGTGGACACGTGACGCAGTTTGGAATAGCAGAGGAGAATATCGGTGATTTTTTTTCTTGCTTGAATACATGCAAGCATGTTGATTTTAGAGGGATACACGTTTTTGTCGGCTCTCAGATTCTCGAAGCGTCGGTTATAGTTGAAAATTTTAGATCAACGCTTGCTTGTGCTCAAAAAATACAATCTGAATTCGGTAGAGACATTTCAGTTATTAATTTTGGTGGGGGGTTCGGCATTCCATATTTTGAACACGAAAAGGAACTTGATCTAGAGATATTAAAGAGGGGAGTTGAACTGTGCATGGAGGAACAGGCATCTTTTCTGAATGGTGTTCGTCTGCTTGTCGAGTCGGGAAGATTTCTTGTGGGGCCGGCAGGTATATATGTCACGCGGGTGCTCTATAAAAAAGTGATGCGCGGCAAGACATTTGTGATAACCGATGGAGGAATTAATCACCATGCAACGGCAGGCGGGCAATTTAGCTCATCGCTAAAGAGAAATTATGACATGAAAATACTTAATAAATTTGACCAACCCACAGTTGAGAAAGTTACTATTGCCGGTCCGCTCTGCACACCGCTAGACATCCTTGCGCGAGATATTACGCTTCCAGAGGTTGAGCGAGGTGATTATATTGGCATATTCAATTCGGGGGCTTATGCATATACAATAAGTCCGTTACAGTTCTTGAGTCATCAGTCGCCTGGTGAATATTTTATTTGATTTATACGCCCCATGTGTTCATTTTTTTGAAAAGATATATAGCCGGCCATCCTCTTTGGTCTCACCGTCGACTCATCTATGAAATGGCAAAGCGTGAAGTGCTCGGCCGATATCGCGGATCAATGCTCGGCCTCGCGTGGTCGTTCATTCTTCCGCTCCTGATGCTTGCAATTTATACATTCGTTTTTGGATATATCTATGGCGGTAGGCGAGATCTGGGAATGGATCATGTTGATTTTGCCCTCTTTCTTTTTGTCGGGATTATTGTTCATTCATTTTTTTCTGAATGTATCAACAGGACGCCGAATCTTATTTTGCAGAACGTCGCATACGTAAAGAAGGTTATTTTCCCGATTGAAATACTCCCGGTTGTTTCCATGTTATCCGCGCTCTTTCACGCAACTATCAGTTTTAGCGTGCTTGTGATCGGTTTTTTTGCAGTGAATCATATTATCCACCCCACGCTCTTTTTTGCTCCCCTTATTTTTTTCCCGTTCACGATCCTCATCGTCGGGTTGAGTTGGATGCTATCGTCAACAGGAGTTTATTTGCGTGATATTTCCCAAACAACAAGTATTGTGACCATGGCCGCGATGTTCCTGAGCCCTGTATTTTATCCGCTTTCGGCTCTTCCCGATGTCGTTCGTCTCGCGCTTTATTTTAACCCACTTTCGTTTATAATTATTGAATTGCGGCAGGTCGTTATCAATGGCACCTTTACTGATTGGGGATATCTTGTATTGTATTATGTGATAAGCGGGTTTATTGCGTGGCTTGGCTACGCTTGGTTCCAAAAGATTCGTAAGGGATTTGCAGATGTCATCTGATACCGCAATACGTGTTCAAAATCTCGGAAAGTGTTATAACATCTATGCTCAGCCGAAAGATCGGCTGAAGCAGGCTTTGTATCCAAAAGTGCAAAGAGCAAGCCGCATGATTCCGGAGAAGAAGTATTACAAGGAATTCTGGGCATTGCGCGATATATCATTTGAGATAAAAAAAGGAGAGAGAATCGGGATCATCGGAAAAAACGGATCGGGAAAATCCACCCTTCTTCAGCTTATTGCAGGAACGCTTACGCCAACGACCGGAACCGTCGAAGTGAATGGTCGCGTTGCCGCATTGTTGGAGCTCGGTAGTGGATTTAATCAAGAGTTTACGGGGAGAGAAAATATTTTTCATAACGGTGCGATCCTAGGAATTTCCAACGAACGGATGAAAGAATGCTATGAAGATATCGTTGCATTTGCCGATATTGGCGATTTTATCGATCGACCGCTTAAAACGTACTCGACTGGTATGCGCATGCGGCTCGCCTTTGCGGTTGCAACGCACGTTGACCCCGATATCCTTATTATTGACGAGGCGCTCTCGGTTGGCGATGCATTTTTTTCGTTTAAATGCTTAAGTCGTCTTGATCAACTGATTGAGCAGAGGGGTGCATCATTGTTGTTTGTTTCGCACGATGTTGGCACGGTAAAGCGGTTCTGCGGTCGGGCAATTTATCTTAAAAATGGAGAGACTGCCAGCGCCGGCATGGTAAAAGATGTCGCCGAGATGTTTTGGCTCGACGTGAGAGACGAGCAAAAACGAGGAAGCGCGGGGAATAAATCATTAATTGGCATCAAACCATCTCTTGGCGAGAACATCGCTTTCGGAAGTGATGACGGAGCGTTCTCGTCGGTTTTTTTTTCAAAAACAAGTGCTCCGCACGCAGTTTTTGATAAGGGGGAAAAAATTGTTTTAAGTATTGAGTGTCAATGGAAGAATTCGATTTCGCGTTCTCTCTTGACTGTCATCATAAATGATCATCAGAGAATGACGGAACTCTGTGGCGACACGTATACCGTGACTGGCACTGCCGGCAGATTAGAGAATATGAAGTCGAATATCAAATGCTCTTTTTTGGCAAATTTTTATCAAGGTCGCTATTCAATCTCTTTGCGTTTAGAGGAATTAAGAAAAGACGGAACATACTTACTTGTTGAAAAGCAAGCGGGTATATTAATTTTTGACGTACATGATACCTCGGGTGTGCGTGCCGGATATTTGAATGTCAAAATGAATTTTGAGGAGGGGGGTATAAAATAAATGGACAGCGAAGTTGGCCACATTAAAACCACGACAAAAATGCAGATAAACCCCTGTTTTATTCTTGGCGTGCCGCGTTCGGGTACTACGCTATTAAGAACTATACTTGATTCTCATTCACAAATAGTTGCCCCTCCAGAAACCCCGTGGCTCCTTGGCGGTTATACGGATAATTCCTTCCGCCATTTTTTAGAGTATTTGATTTATAGCAAGCAGGGACCTTATCAAAATAAAATTGTATCAAAGCAGCAAGTCCTATTTGATGGTGCCAGAGCTATGCTCGATATATTATTTAGTGATTTGCTTGAGATGCATAAAAAAGAACGCTTTGTTTTAAAAACACCTGACGATATACGCTATCTTGAATTTTTTGATAAATTATTTCCTGGCGCTAGATACATTCATATTGTAAGAGATGGGCGCGATGTGGCATGCTCGACAGTTAAGCAGAGAGATCGTCTTGGTATACTGACTGGATATGGCGAAATAACATACCAGAATGCTTTGCAACGATGGGTTGACTGGGAGAAGAAGCTCCAGATTTTTTTCGATGATTTAAATGGTAAGGATAGATGTAGGCACATTACATATGAAAGTTTAGTGTTGAGCCCGGACCATACCATGAAAAAAATATGTTCCTTACTTGAAGTGGAATATGAGGAATCAATGCTTCATTATTCACTATTTGAGCATACATATCCCAGCTGGGAAGCCGGCTCTACTGATGTTAAGAATAAGAGTATAATAGAAGAATCAAGTATTGGTAAATGGAAGCAGGAGATTGATTCTCATAGTGCCCGGATCATTGAGAATCTTTATGGTGATTTCTTACGCGAAAAAGGATATTGAATTTATAATGCGATTGCGCCTCCTTATTTTCTATGCTCAATTTTTTGAAGGGAAAGATTCAATTTTTTTCTGAAAAGGGTCAAGATAAATGGGTGATAGAAGAAGTATTTAAGAGGAAGAAGAATGGATTTTTTTTAGATTTGGCGGCCTCTGATGGAATAGGCGGGAATAATACATATGTACTTGAGAAAAATTTTAAATGGAAGGGCATATGCGTTGAGGCAAATGACGATTTTTACGAAAAATTGATAAAAAATAGAGATTGTATTTGTGATAGTTCCTGCATTGACAGCAGAAATGGAACAGTAGAATTTATCAAAAACGGAGCCCTCGGAGGAATTATTGATAGTGATACTGATAACAATTTTACTTATAGGGATCAGCTGATAAAAAATTTGAATGATAGGATTATCAGGAAGGATACGATTACTCTGTCACAGCTTCTAAATAAGTATAATTCGCCAAACATCATAGATTTCTTTAGTTTTGACGTGGAGGGAGCAGAAACTAGAATATTAAAAGATTTTCCATTCCAGAGATATATTTTTTTGTCGATGGTGATAGAAAGACCAACACCCATATTGAACAAAATACTTTTTGACAATGGGTATGTTTTTGTGAGGAAGTCCAGGATGGTCAATAATTTTGATAGTTTTTATGTGCACAAGAGTATCAAGAATTTTTATTCAATAAAAAAAGAAGCATTTCAGGAAACTCCGCAAAAGGATTGGTAGATTACTATAATTAATGGCACTAGAAGTAGCGCAATAAAAATTGCGGGAAAGAAATTGGTAGTGTGGCAAATTGCAAAAAAAAAGGAACCATACTGATTGTTACTCATCTCGCGCCCTATCCAGTCGATTCAGGCGATAAGATGCGAATATATAAATTATTAACATGGCTCAGAGATAATAACTACGAGCTAATACTTCTCGTTGGCACTGATTCTCATCACGTTTTTGTTCAAAATTCACTCACGCATCTGGCGGATTATGTTTATGCCAATGATACTCCCGTAGGAATGAATTGGGTCGAGAAATTATCTTTAAGGCGGATAAGTGGCGGCATTAGTTATTCGTCAGAGAATTCCTTTTTTTCCGAAAAATTGATTTATCTTACACGCCTAATATACGAAAGACATAAGCCAAGTGTTGTTATCTCTGAATACGCATTTTTTTCCTTTTGTTTTGACATGCTTCCGGAGGGCGTTTTGAAGATTATTGACACGCATCAAGTTTTGTCAAGAAAAGAGGATGAGATTGTTAGGCAGTATGGAATAAAGGGAATAACGGGTCTTGCAAAAAGAGTGGAGCGGGAGTACCTTTTGAAAAGCGATATTGTTCTGGCAATCCAGTCGCACGAAGAGTCGCTATTAAAAAAAATCGTTCCAGAGAAGGAGGTTATTACTGTTGGTATTGATTTTGACTCAATCATCCACAAAACCAAGAAACCCGATGAGGTGTCGAACCGTATACTCTTCGTTGGGTCAGATAGTCCCCTGAACAATCACGGGATAAATGAATTTATTTCACATGCATTGCCTTTAATTCGTACTCGGATGCCGAGTGTCGAATTGAGAATTTGCGGCAGGGTTACGAAAAATCTGCCTTTTACTTTTGGTAATGTTCAATTAGTTGGGTATGTTGATGATCTTACCGAAGAATATGCCCAAGCGGCGGTAGTGATAAACCCCAATAGAGCTGGGACGGGACTTAAGATAAAAAGTGTTGAGGCGCTTTGTCATGGGAAGCCGCTTATTTCAACACCAAACGGAGTTGAGGGTATTGATTTTCTTGGACGTTCACCATATATTGTTTGTTCGGACTGGGAAGTATTTTCCGCTCGGACGGTAGAACTGCTCCGAACGCGCCAGATGCGATTAGACTTAGGAGAGCGCGCCCATGAGTTCTCGCAAGAAAAATTTTCTTCGTCATGCGTTTACAAACCACTTACTGAAGCGCTCGAAGAACATAATAAATTAGCATAGGTTAAATCTTTACTTGCTGAATAATTGGTATGAAGGTTTATATTTATGAAGCGTATTATCCGGCTGGCGGAACATACATGGCATACCAGGTTGGCCGAATACTTCACCAATATTTTGGAAAGCAGGTTTTTGTCGTCGGTGATTCAATAAAAACGGATAGATTTACCTATCAGGTCGAATTTCCAATAATACAAAAGGAGGAATTTGAGCGCAACGCGATGAAAGATGATTTGCTTATTTGTAATCCCGGATTCTCGGATCTCAAATTTGGTATACGGCTACCTTGCAAAAAATTGTCATACATACAAGGCATTAGGACGTTTTCCATTTTAGACGTTTTTTTTGATACATATGTTTTTGTTTCGGGGTGGGCACGATCTTTTGTTGAGGCGTATTACGGCATTACCGGAAGTGTTATAC
>CAYJLM010000082.1:0-1521 GCA_964370875.1 uncultured Gammaproteobacteria bacterium
TATGAACGACGCGATCGCCACGGTGGCGAGCCCTGCGATCCTGTCGAGAGTCGACTTGTCGGCCACCTCGACAAAACCGTCGGGGGGAAGCCCGAGCTGATCGCGAAGACAGCCCCGAATGACCTGGTCAATCTGCCAAACCGGACAGATCCGGACGAGATCCTTGTCCAGAAACATCCGAGAATCCTCGGTGAAGAGAGTAGACATTTCTGCCTCTTCTTCTCCGAGGGCCTCGCAGAGAAGCCAGGCCAGCACCGTTACGATTTCTTTTCTGAAATCGCAACCACCCACGAAAGCTCGGTGGAGCTTTGCGAGAAACGACCACTCGTCCTCAGGGTGAACATATAGTATTGGCACACGATCAGAGAAATATCGTCGATCCACTTTCACCTCCATTCATCGACGACTCCTCCGAATGGAATCAGCTTACGATGTCCGTCTCCTTTTCGTCAAGTTTTTACAAAAATAAAAATAATTGCTAGTATACTTATAAGATTATACTTGCCTTATGATCCTTTCAAACCACGCAAAAATACGAATGAAGGAACGAGGAATCTCCCATGAAATCATCTCGCGGGCACTCCATAATCCAGATAAAATTGAGGTGTCAAAGACGAATCAAAAACGATTCCTGATTAAAAAAATATACTTTAACGGCCTTCATCATCGTGATCACCTTCTTCTCATCGTTTGCGAGAAGGAACTATATTCAAAAATAAAAGTTATTACACTCATCGATACATCAAAAATCAGTAAACACTTTTAATACTATGCCAAAAATTGCATTCGACGAAGAAACACGCATAATGAGCATTCGCTTCTCGAAAAAAAGAAGCGTCGACTCCGACATTCAAGATAATGTCGTCATCGACTTTGATAAGGACGGAAATATCGTCAATCTTGATATACTCGATATAAAACTTTCGGATTTTAAAAAAATTGAACCCGCGTATGCGGCCGTAAAAAATCAGTTAGCTTTGCGACGGGCATCACGTGCACGATAAGAAACAAAACCTCTTGCCTATTTTTATAACGGCAAATTCAATATCTGCCCCGTCCAAACAAGCAATACGTTGATAAGGCGGCCAAAGATCGGAAAACTATTTTCCAAAACAAGCAGTAAAATCAACAGGTACGGTCCCCACTGGTCGAGCTTTTCGGCTATTCTGTCAAACCGAACCGGCAAAAGATTAAAAAGAATCTTCGACCCATCCAATGGAGCGATGGGAATAAGGTTAAAAATGCACAAGATAAGATTGATAACGAGAAGCTGAGCAAGAAAGAGAATGAGAAAATTTGCAGGAGGGAACAGTGGGAAAAATACCTTGAGAAGCACCCCCGCGACGACAAACATCAAGAAATTCGACAGTGGCCCAGCGAGCCCCACCAAAAATGCGCCAAAACGCCCGCTTTTGAGATTGTGCGGATTGAAAGGAACCGGTTTTGCCCAGCCGACAACGAAGGGAGAACCAGATAAAATAAGAAGACCGGGAATAAGAATAGTCCCCACAAGGTCGATAT
>CAYJLM010000082.1:1531-7195 GCA_964370875.1 uncultured Gammaproteobacteria bacterium
GGGCTATTGGGTTGAGGGTCAACCGGCCATGATCCCGGGCGGTCATATCTCCTTGCAAATATGCGGCAAAGCCATGAGAGAACTCATGGACCGTTATGGCCAATAAAACGGCGGTCGCAGAAACGATTATCGGTAATATACCCCCTATTGCTTGTTCCATAATTGTATGATAGAGTCAAAAAATCCTTTATAAGGATTGCGATTTTGGCACATTTCTTCGTTCCCAGCTCCGGTACTCGACACTGTACAGTCAGTACAGTTTACCCCGTTCCTCGCTGGCGCTTCGAACTGCGCTCAAAATCACGATCCTTCAAGGTACTGGTTCATTTTTATGATTATAATCAAAAAAATCTATGGCTCGCGAATGTGTCTATTGTAAACGAAGCTCACGAAAAGCAGTGAGCCGAAGTCATTCTAACATAGGTACGATCCATCGGCAACGGGCAAATCTTCAAAATCGCTGGATCGCCGGCGAACAGGTTCTCACCTGCACCGGATGCCTGAAAATAGTGAAGGAAAATACGCCCAACCTTCTGAAGAAAGTAAAAAAAACGACACCAACCACAAAGACAGCCACAAAAAAGAAATAGGCGCCCAGCGCCTATTTTTTATTGGATAAATTCTGCCAATAGCACCGGTAGTTTTTTCTTTTCCAAAATATCATTTGGGTAAAGCTCAATCAGTCGAATATTCTTCTGACGACAGAGATCGCGCTTTCGAATAATTATATCATCATAATCCCTTAATCCGACTCGCCCAAAATATTCAATATACACATCATTAATGACAAAGTCTGTTTTGAATTTTGGATATCCCGCATAGGGCGTGCTTCGTTCATGGCGAACATCATTCTCAAAAAGAAAATCGTCGATCATGCGTTCGGCAAGAGAATCGCACTTATGCCCATCGCGAGATATATATTGCTTTGCCGATGACGGATTTGGGATGAATCCCGCTCTAATAATTGCATTATTCCAGCTACCGAAACGCAAACGAAAACCGCGATAACTATTAAATTCTCGCTTCATCGGAATGCGTCCGAATTGTTTGTAAAAACTTTTAATTCTTTCGAGAAGCTGCTCGTCGGTATACTTTGTTCGATAAGGCGCAAGTCGAATCCTGGCATAATTCCGCAACCTCTCTCGAAACTCTGGCGATATTTGAGCCGAACGAATACGATTCTGAATAAAGGCGCTTGTGTCCGCGCTGAGATAAATATGTTTTGTCCAAAGAGCGATTGTACTATTGCTGCGATGCACAAAATGACCAATCTCTCTATGTGTCATTCCGTGCTCACGTAAAAAACATACGGTATCTTTGAAAACCCTCTTACTATTTGGAATTATTGCAATATCCATGTCTTTATTATACTATACAATAGCTTCGGGCCGTAGTGTACCGGTAACACACTTGCATGGGGTGCAAGTAACAGCAGGTTCAATTCCTGTCGGCCCGACCAATTTAGACATTTCAAAACAACTCTACTCTTTCATTGCCACCTTTTTCACTTCGATAACGATATCGTTGATCGAAATATCAGTCTTCACAAAAAACTTTGCCGCGCCGAGCTCTTTTGCGCGCGTTTCATCTTCACTCTGACTCAGGTTTGTCAGCACAATGTTCGGCGGTGCGTTTTTTTTCTTTTGCAGCTCTCCAAGCACAACAAACCCGTCAACCTTTGGCATCACAAGATCAAGGAGAATACAATCGAATAATTCTTTATCTGCCAACTCAAGGCCTTCTCGTCCATCAAACGCAGGTCTAACATCAAACCCTTCGTGGGTCAATTTTAGCGTGAGCGCGTCCATCATCGACTTTTCATCTTCGATGATGAGAACACGTTGTTTTTGTTCTGTCATAGGTACTTTTTACAATAATGAATAAAAGAGAGTCTAAGAAAGTGTGGTTGTGCCTTCTTTTGCCTGCGTGCCGGTGAGAGGCAACACAACATAAAATGTCGTACCTTTATTTTCTATCGATTCAAACCAAATGTCCCCGTGCATATATTCAACAAGCGACTTGACTATATAGAGTCCCAGTCCCGTGCCGTCCGGTACGTTATTACGCGCATTATCCGCGCGGAAAAACTTCGTATAAATCAGCTGTCTTTGATGTTCCGGGATGCCAAATCCGGTATCAGAAACGATATATGCGATACTTTTCTCGGGAATTTTTTTCCCAGCCACATCTTCTCCCGCCTCAACAGCGCGGATGTCAACCGTGATGGCTCCACCTTCTGGAGTATATTTTACCGCATTTGACAATAAATTGTAATAGATGATACGAAGCAATCGCGGATCTGTCTGCATGTGTGGAGGCGTTTTTTCATACTGTTCGGTGAGAGTCAATTTTTTCTCGGCTATCATGCGCACAAAATCTCCTTTGATTGTCTGTGCCAAAGCGGAAACATCCGTATCTTCCGGCTCTACAGAAAAAGTTCCCAGCTCAATGCGCGAAACAGTAAGCAATGCGTCGATAAGATCGGCCATGCGTCGCGACCCGTGGAGAATTTCATTGAGACACTCATTCTGCTTCTTGTTCAGCTTTCCGGCATCGCCCTCGAGTAACAGCTCCGCATACCACCGCATGATTGACAGAGGGGTGCGCAGTTGATGGCTCGCAGTAGAGACAAAATCGGTCTTTGCCTGGCTTACCCGTTCTGTCTCAGTGATATCTTCCTCTGTTCCGACAAATCCTATGAGATTGCCACTATCATCGCTAATAGGCGAAATGCGCGCGAGAACAGTGTACAGAGCTCCAGACTTCTTACGATTGGTTATCTTGTCCACGAATGGCTTTCGTTCAATTTTTATCGTTTTCCAAAGACGCTCATAAAAATCATGCCCCATGAGCCCGCCCCACAATCGAGGAGTGTTTCCTTGCATTTCTTCAAACGTATAGCCAGTTAATCGCCATGCCGCGCCATTTGCAAATAAAATACGCCCATCGATATCGGTAAACGTGATATGATTCGTTGTTTCCTCGAGCAAAAGCCGCGACATCGAAGATAGCGGGGACGCGGAAAACAATTCCATGTGCGTGCTTTTTTCCGGCTGCATGAGACGTGGATAATTCTCTTCAAAATGCATTGAGGAGGTAGATATTATCCGCTTTTCAAGCAGTGTATATACTATATCCACAAGCCCTTGAGGGCCTGATACGTAGAGAAGGGTATCTTTACCAATCTGCGCATCCAATGTCGTCAAATCCGCAACAGGCCCATAGAGCTCATGAAGTTTGAAATTTTTTTTCTGTTTTGAAAGTGATGCTAACTCTTCGAGGTACGGCGCGCTCTCCTTAGTCCGATTGGCTAACAAAAGCGTAATCTCGTGGCCGTCTTCCCACGTATGCTCATCTCGCAAGACGCTCAAAAAAGAAGAAATCCCTGTCCCCCCGGCAATAAACACATAGGAATGAACGTTTTCTAGAAGACAAAAATTTCCGCCAAAGGGGCCCTTTACAATTATCTTTGATCCGAGTGGCATCTCGAGAATGGTCTTCTTGAAACCGCTTGGGGATGCGCGAAAGCTGACACGAACCATCCTTTTCTCCTGGGGCGACGAACAAATAGAAAACGCGCGTTGACTGCCACGCGGATCGTCATAGGATAGTTTTGGCAGCTGAAGCCAAATGTACTGTCCGGGAATAAAATAAAAATCGTCCTCAAGCGCAAAGCCAAGCTCGTAGGTATTTTCCGCCACAAGCTTTTTTGTCGCTAGCACTGCCTCGCGGGACGTTGCTGGTATGATTTTCATATATTTCTAATTGCCGCGATTGATCGTGGCAAAAATAATACCGACAAGAATCAGTAACGCAACAACAATAAGAACTACCTCAATGGCGGTAAATCCGACTTCATTGTTCGCTGCTTTTTTATGGTGTACTTTTTTTGATCGAAGAAAAAATGGATTGTTCATACTGGTGGGCATGATGAATATGCATTAGCCGCTCCATTCACAGTATACCAAACCGGTGCAAAACAACAATTTCATCCAGCCAATAGTGAAAGCCGCCTGAGCACTCGCTCTCTCCCCATGACCTGCATGATAGAATAGAGGTCGGGAGTTTGCGTCTTCCCGGTTAGCGCCACGCGGAATATCTTTGCGACATCCGCAACAGTCCCCTTATACGCATCCGGCTGTGCCTTATATGCTTTTGTGCTTTCCGCATACCCATGCTGCGCGGCGAGTGTTTTTATTTTTCCGAACCATTCATCCTGCGATTCATGTTCATCGTACTCTTTTATAAACGACTCAACAATAATCCCAATCTCCTTGTGCGTTAACGGGGAAAGCAGGGTCAAAATATCTTGGAGGGTCACTGAAAATGTTTCGTCAAAAAAATAATCAACTTCGCGCCCGATATCCGACCACGTGGCGATGTCTTTTCGTATCTTGCCCGTACTTCCTCCTCCTCTCTCGATTCCGAAAATCGCCTTTATATATTCAGTATTCTGTTCCATGCGCACAGCAAGCTCGCTTTCATATTTTCGGGCCCATTCAAGCCCTTGTGCGTACACCTCATCGCTCGAGTAGCGCGCGACGATATCTTTGCTAATATCATTGAGCTTTACGAAATCAAATAGCGCGCCGCTGGGATTTGCTAATTTTTCCAATGTAAGAACAAACTCATGATTATCTGTATCGGGGTGCGCCTTTCTCCAGTCCTCAAAATTGGAATTTGCCAAATTCAGTAAATATTCAACGACTGCCTTGGGCGGATATCCTTGCTGGTCATAAAATGAAACGCTTGCCTCCGGATCGCTTCGCTTGCTAAGCTTTCTTCTTGACCCTCCGTCAATTTTCTGAATTGGCGCAATGTGTCCGTACTGCGGCGGTACCCAACCAAACATATCGAACAACTGAAGGTGAAGTGGCACGGACGAAAACCATTCATCACCGCGGATAACATGGGTCGTCCCCATAAGATGGTCGTCGACGACATGAGCCAAGTGGTATGTTGGCAATCCGTCAGACTTCATTAAAACGATGTCTTGATCATTTTCTGACAATTCTCGTACTCCTCGTAAAACATCGGTAACCGTAATCTTACGATTAAAGTCTCCGGGTGACTTAAAACGAATGACGAAAGGGACGCCCCTTTCGAGCATGTCAGAAACTTCTTGTGGGGATTTGTTACGACATACCGCCCACCTACCGTAATACCCGGTCCTCTGCCGTCCCAACTCCTGTTGCGTCCGCATATCTTCAAGCTCTTCATGCGTACAAAAACAGGAATATGCCAACCCTTTTTGTAACAAAGAGCGGATGTACGCAGAATAGATTGCGGCACGCTCACTCTGCTTATACGGCCCGTACGTCCCAACCTCTTCTCCTGAAATGGTCAAACCCTCGTCAGCAGTAATACCGTAGCGTTCCAGTGATGACGCGATCTGCTCGGCCGCTCCCGCAACTTCTCTTTTCTTATCGGTATCCTCAATGCGAAGGTAGAAAGCACCACCAGTCTGTCGGGCAAATCGCTCACAGATGAGTGCGGTGTACAGCCCGCCGATATGCAAAAATCCCGTTGGGCTCGGAGCAAGACGCGTCACCATTGCATCGGCAGGCAAGACGCGTTTCGGGTATTTTTTTTCTATCTCCTCAATGCTCGGTAGGGTGCCGGGGAGCAGTGAATCCAGTATCTTGTTTTGTATTGTTTCTTGCG
>CAYJLM010000083.1:0-7138 GCA_964370875.1 uncultured Gammaproteobacteria bacterium
TTTTTCTTTGCTTACATTTTGCAGAACTTGACAGCGTTCGATACGCCGGGTCCCTTGATTTTATTGTATTTCTTCTTTGCCTTTGTCGTATTCTTAACAAAGGAAGAAAAGGAAGATGAGCGTCGTTCATCTGAGAAACGGCAAGCTGTTCCGCTTGCGCTTCTGATGCCGGCAGTTCTTGTCATGACGCTCGCATATATGGTTGTGCTCAATATAACTCCGCACATGAAAGCAAGCAAAGCGAAGAGCGCGGTTGATATCGTTATGAATGATTTTGATCGTGGAGTGGGGTATTTTTATAATGTGCTTTCAGGAGCGTCGTTTGTGAACGAAGATGTTCGCAATGATTTGTCAAAGACGGCCTTCCTGTATAATGAAAAATATAATTTTCCTCGGGAAAAGAAGAAGGAGCTGTTGGCATTTGCCGTAGAGCAGATGGAAAAGAGCGTTGCGAGTCATCCGTATTCGCTTGAGTACGGTACGCGGATGCTCTCACTGTATCGTACGTACGCGCAATTTGAGCCAGGCGCATTAGCTAAAGCCGAGGAACTCGCAGAGAAGCTCGTTGAACGCTATCCGCACAGACGAGATGTCTTGTTTGAATATGTGTTTATTGAGCTGGAGCTCAAGAAGTATGATCGCGCGATGGAATATGCGCAGAAAATAATCGATCTTGATTCAACGCGCGCGGATGCTCATTGGTGGATGGCACAGGTACTCGCACAGGGAGGAGATCCGTCGCGTGCTCTTGACGAGATTGAGAGGGCGCGAAAACTTGGTTACCCGATTTTTAGGAATGCAACAATTTTAATTCAACTTGCCTTGCGTCCGTCGACTGACAAGTATGAACGCCTTGTCTCGCTGATAGCGGATGCTTGGTTTAAACAAAATTTACACACACTTGATTTGGCTGAGGCGGCGGCACTTACTTGGAAAAAACTTGGGAATAAAGAGTATCTAGACAGTACTATGACGTGGCTTCGTGAAAAGGATCCCGAGTACGCGAGAAGGGTAGAGGATATGTTGGAGAAATTGAAAAAATAACTAATCTCTACTTTTACGTATGGTACCTTGACATGCCCCTTATATAGCGTATAATCATAATTACGATTATGATTTAAAGCATTTAATTGGTAATATGATAATAAAAAGAGATATTAGGGATGATATTATAGACGCCCTTTCCTCAAAGAAGGTTATAATCATCTATGGTGCCAGGCAGGTTGGAAAGACGACACTTGTCAAGGACATACTTGGGGGTATTTCGCAGGGCGCGTACCTTTCTTGTGACGAACCCGATGTGCGCGCGGCGTTTACCGACAAAACTTCTACTGAGATGAAGGCTTTTCTTCGTGATGCTCGTACAATAGTCCTTGACGAGGCACAGCGCGTTCCCCGAATCGGACTCGCATTAAAACTTTTACATGATACGTATCCGGAACTGACAATTATCGCAACCGGTTCTTCTTCATTCGAGCTTGCTGACAGCACTTCCGAACCGCTCACCGGGCGCAATGTTCCGTTTGTTCTCTATCCGATTTCTTACGCGGAATATGCTGGGACAATCGGCGCTCGGGAAGCGATGCGCATGCTGGAGTTTCGAATTCGATACGGTATGTATCCCGCCGTCATTGCCGCAGAGAACCCCGAGCAGGAGATCTGTCAGTTGGCGAAGGATTATCTTTTTAAAGATGTTTTTCGTGTGGAAAAAATGCGGAAGCCATTGGTTATTGAGAAATTGGTACAACTTCTTGCATATCAGGTGGGACAGGAGGTTTCATATAACGAGATTGCTCAAAAGTTGGAAATCAGTAGACAGACCGTTATGAGTTACATTCGTATTTTGGAACAGGCGTTTATTCTTTTTCGCGTGCCACCCCTTGGACGGAATAAGCGCAACGAGGTGACGCGTTTTGAAAAGATATATTTTTTTGATACAGGCATTCGAAACGCTCTTATCAATTCATTTGACGCGCTTGACTCACGACACGATACGGGCGCACTTTTTGAAAATTTCTTTATTGCTGAACGGCTCAAGGTTTATCAGCGCGAGCATAGCAACATACGGGCGCACTTTTGGCGCACAAGAGATGGAAGTGAAATCGATTTTGTGGAAGAGTCGCAGGATGGTCTTGCGGCGTTTGAGTGTAAATGGAGCGGGGGCTCCGTGCGAACGCGAGCATGGCATAATGCGTTTCCCTCAACACCTGTTACGCAAGTTACTCGTGACAGTATAGAGCCATTGATTATTTAGTTTGAAAAAAATAATCGACCGCCCGGAACATGTCCTTGGGCGGCCGAAGAAGGTGTGCCGTGAACTCCGTCACATGACGGGCTGGGAGCCGGTTGAAACTGGTTGCTGGTTCACGGGTGGTTGCGGCGTGACTGCCACGGCCGGCCCTTGCGGGTCGAGCGGGGCGAGGGTCGGTTCGGGCGATGGTGTCGGCCGCGGGGTAGGCGTCGGTAACGGCGCCATCTTGATCTCCCCCTTGGCGGGGGCGATCGTCTGTGTCGGCGTTGCTGCCATCTTCGACTTTCCGATCGAAGTCGGCAGGTCCTCGTCGCACGCCACGACGAGTAAACCTGCGACCACCACCACAAATAAGCGCTTCATTCTTCCTCCTCGATTACAAACGTGTCTGGAGAACAGACTACTATTTCCCGGGCATTTGTCAATGAAAGAGTCTATTTTGTGTAAAAAAGCTTGCTCCCCCGGACGCGCGATGGTACGGGGGAGCGGGGTGTGGAGCGGAGGGGCTACCGCTTGACGAAGATGCTGTCTACGCATCTCCGTACTTTGTAGTCTGGGGGGAGCTTAAGATCACGGGGGAGGAGCTCAATGTGCGCGTGGTAGTGGCTCTGTGTTCCGAGGCCGTGATTGGTCTCGACTCGCCCGACCCACCCGCCGAGTTCTTGGCGAAGCTTGGTAATGAGTTGACGCGGCAACGCGTCGAGCTCAGCCAGCTCCTGCTCGCTCAGCTCAGCAACATCCGTGTTGTCGTCCACGACGAGACAGAGATGGTGCCCGTATTCGACGGGCTCCCCGAATTCGGGTTTCAGGACGGTTGCCGAGGTCTTGCTTGGCTTGAGTCGCCACGTCCTGCCGCTCGCGATCGTGCCCGACCGCTCCAAAGTAGTCACCTGCATTTTTGCCTCCTCGCAGTAATTGCAGGGTGTGAGCGCCACAAATATATACGCGCGAGGTGAAAATGTCAAGCCAAAGCCGGCAAAGCCGGCAATCATTCGCACGGCGCGATAGGTATTTTGCGCGTCTCTTCCATTTTTTGCGGGAATCTGATATAGTCACTAGAGGTGGGGACAACATACTGTGCTCCAGGTTTTGGTGTTTAATGTTTCGAAAAGAATTTTTACATGAAAAAAAGCCTTTTCAACGTGTTCATTCCAAAAAGCATCGGAAATCAGCCGGATGCATCGCCGTCGCGAAAAGAGGAATTTAAGGAGACGCTTGCAGAGATCATCAAGGTCTTTATCCTGGCGGTTGTGGTTATTCTGCCCATTAGACTGTTCCTTATCCAGCCTTTTTATGTTAAGGGGGCGTCGATGGAGCCGAATTTTTTCGAAAATGAATATTTGATTGTCGACAAGATAACACCGCATTTTCGGATATACGAACGAGGAGAGGCGATTGTGTTTCGATTTCCGGCAACTGACAATAAATATCTTATCAAGCGCATTATCGGCTTGCCGGGTGAGCGGGTCGTGATTCAGAGCAGGCAGATCATGATTTACAACGGCGAGCATCCCGACGGGTTTGCGCTGAATGAGAATTCATACAATCCGTATCTCCTACGCGATCAGACTATTGATGAAGCAATCGCAAGCGACGAATACTTCGTTCTTGGTGACAATCGACCCGTAAGCTTTGACTCAGAAATGTTCGGACCCGTGAAGGCAAGCCAGATTACCGGTCGCGTGTTCTTCCGCGGATGGCCCATTGAACGCCTTACCATTTTTAAAACACCAACATACTAATATGCCACGAAAGAAAAAAGACGATCAAAAATCCGACGTACCGCCGATTGAACTTCCCAAGATGAAAGAACGTCCTCAGCTGGTGAAGGGGATGAAGGATATTCTTCCCACCGATCAGCCCTACTGGGAACACATCAGAGACACTGCGCGCAATCTTGGGACGCTGTATAGTTTTGAGCGTATTGATACGCCAGTTGTGGAAGATTTGTCACTGTTTACCCACGGTATCGGCAAGCAGACGGATATCGTTGAGAAAGAAATGTACGCATTCGACGATCAGGGAGGCGCGCACCTTGCACTTCGACCGGAGTTTACGGCCGGTATTGCGCGAGCGTATCTTGAGCATGGTATGGGCGTATGGCCGCAACCGGTGAAGTTGTACGCGATGGGCCCTGTGTTTCGTCACGATAAGCCCCAAGAGGGAAGATACCGTCAGCACAATCAATTCAGCTGTGAGATTATTGGCGAGGGAAAGCCCGCCGCGGATGCCCAGCTGATGTTCCTGGGGTATAAATTCTTGCGAACTCTCGGACTGACACCTCAGTTGCATGTAAACAGTATCGGCTGTCTTGTGTGCCGCGCGGCCTTTAAGGAGGCGCTCATCGAATACTATCGCAGTAAGCGGTCGGTATTGTGTGAAGATTGCAAACGACGCCTGACAAAGAATCCATTGCGTGTTTTGGACTGTAAGGTGGAAACATGTCAGGAGCTGAAAGGCAAGGCGCCGCATATCGTTGATTCATTGTGTGAGGCGTGTCAGGCGCACTTCATGAGTGTTGTTGATTTTCTTGATGAGCTTGATATCCCTTATCAGCACAACCCGCATCTTGTTCGGGGTATCGATTATTATACACGGACCGTGTTTGAATTTTACGCAATAAGGGAAGAGTTGCCCGATCAGGAAGAAGAGGAAAAAAGGACGGCCCCAATCGCGCTGGGCGGCGGAGGACGATATGATAATCTTATTGAAATGTTCGGCGGTCAGAGCACGCCGGCAGCGGGGTTTGGCATCGGACTTGAACGCGTTGTCCTTGCGTTAAAGGCGGTTGAAGCGGCAACGCAGACGCGCCTTATCCCACCGAAGAAACCAACCGATATTTTTGTCGCTCAGCTTGGAGAACAGGCAAAGCGCAAGGCAATGGTGTTGTTTGAGGACTTAATAGCCGAGGGTTTTTCTGTCGCGGAAAGTTTTACGAAGGACAGCTTGAAGGCTCAGCTTGAATTGGCAAACAAAATGGATGTAAAATTAAGCTTGATACTTGGCCAACAAGAGCTTATCGACGGGACGATCATCATTCGCAATATGGAGGGAGGGGAACAGGAGGTCGTCGATCGAAAGAAATTAATTAAAATTCTCCATAAGAAATTAACCGTAGAGAATATCGATGCGGTATAGAATAACGTAATTCAAATTATTAGCTTGGCAGGGCTTAGGAAAATGAGTGCAGTTCAAGGCGCTAGCGAGGATCGGAGTAAGACGTATATGGAAATACGACGTCGAGAACCGGAGCTAGGAACGAAGAAATGCGCCATTTTCGTAAGCCCCTTAGCTTGAAGAAAGAGAGGTGAATATACATGCCAGAAGTACGCAGAAAACAAAAAGAATCATACGAAAGTTTACTGAGACGGTTTTCGAAGAATGTCCAGCAAAGCGGAAAGCTGCTTGAAGTTCGCAAGAAGCGTTACCAGACTGCAAAGGTAAGCAAGAGCAAAAAGAAGAAGACCGCAATGCGACGGCTAACCATCGAAGGAAAAAAAGAATTCTTGAGAAAGACCGGGAAGCTGAAAGATAATAAGTTCCCGGGAACGAAGGCCCTTATGAAGCTCTAAAGATACCATTAATTTCTTTGAATTACGAAGCCTTGTGTCGGGTTTTATCCGGAGCGACATATGGAAAGGCTGACAGGTCCTGAGTTTAAGGGATTTTTTAGCAAAAAAATACCCGGTCGCTATGGATAATGACCCGATACAAAGGAGTTTCGTAATTCAAAATATAATCACTCGTACCCCATGCGCGTGATCCGACACAGTATCATTGTTCTATCGCTAGGAGCGCTGATTCTCCCCGCAGTTGTTTTTGCGCAGGAGGTCGGCGCTTTTGCGTCTTTTATTGGTGTCGCATACGCCGATTGGCGCCTTGTTGTCATTCGCACCTTGCAGATTATTTGGATATTCGCAAGTGTTGGCGCGCTTGGTTTTCTTATTTACGGCTTCGTGCTGTTTCGTCAGGCGGATCCTGAGGACCTCGAGGAGGGACCCCACGCAAAGCGGATGATGTTTTATTCGGGCATTGCGTTGGGGGCAAGCATACTGCTCGTTATTATTTTAAGCATTGTCTACGGTGTCATTGAAGGTGGATATGCAAAAACAGGCGGAGGTGGCGGGACGGAAAAGCCCTTCACGCCCGGACTGGGTGCGGGGATGAGCATAGCGGCAACAAAAATCAAAGATCACTATCCTGCAAGCAATGAAACAAATGTTCCTCGTGATACAAGTATTTTGATAACGTTTGCCGATGCAATCAATAAGGATAGCGTCCTGGATTCTACAAATGGCGTAAAAAAAGAAAGTGTTATCATACGGCGAACTGCCGCAGGACTGTTTGGCGATTACGGCATTGTGCGCGCGACGGGCGTACTGAGTATCGACGGAACAACATTGAAAATTGTCCCGTCGGTACTGCTTGGCGATGTGGATAAAAAGGCATCGTATTCCGTCGTATTGACAACGGCGCTATTAAAGAAAGATGGAACGCCGCTCTTTGGCGCATCTGACAGTGGTTACGTATGGCAGTTTGAGGTGTCGGGACTGACCGATACTGCGCCGCCGACGGTTGATTCATATCTTCCTGCCGCGCAAACAACCACCCCAATTAATTCCGTCATCCAGGTAACCTTTAGTGAACCTATTGATCCGTTTGTTGTAAACTCACAATTTCTTGATGTTGCATCAGGGCAGCCGGGATCGCTTGCATCAATACCGGGATCCTGGACTGTCGGAAACGGGTATCGCACTATCACCTATGTATCTTCGGAGAAATGCGGGACGAATCAGTGCGGAGCGTCTGTTTTTTGCTTGCCGGCAAAAAATCAACTTACTGTTCGCCTTAAAGCTGCTGCCCTGAAGGGTTCGAACTCGGGCAGGG
>CAYJLM010000084.1:0-6905 GCA_964370875.1 uncultured Gammaproteobacteria bacterium
GTATCGAGGAATTTGAAACATCGTACGCGTCCGAGAGACCCGAGATGGTTTATTGCGAGAAATGCTATCAGAAGGAGATAGTTTAGCTATTTTTTTGACATAATATAGCAAATTATGCTATATTATGTTCATAAATAGCTAAAAAATATATAATTTATGCCAAATTATAACATTTCTCTTAATGATGAGCTCGCGGAGCTTGTTGATATTGAAATAAAGGAAGGAAAATATTCAAGCAGAAGCGAGTTTTTTCGCGATCTTGTTCGCCAGCGGTATGTTACGGATGAGGGTCGACATGATATAGAAATTGTTCCGTCGGCAGATCCCGACGCAGTGCTTGTTCAGAGCAGAAAAGGGGACGCCTCCTTTGTTCCGCTAAAGCGTCTTTTGC
Organism: uncultured Gammaproteobacteria bacterium; assembly: GCA_964370875.1. Classification (GTDB taxonomy): domain Bacteria; phylum Patescibacteriota; class Patescibacteriia; order JACQRZ01; family JACQRZ01; genus JACQWH01. Next base: position 392 of record CAYJLM010000084.1, read on the forward strand.
GCCACTAATATGTACGAAGTTGTGTATGCAATCCGCAACAGAAAAGATGCATATCGTAATGATGTATGAAAAAATCTTGCACCCAATGCACAAAGGAATTTGAGATCACCGATGAGGATGGGGCATTTTACAAAAAAATGAATGTCCTTGAGCCGATACTCTGTCCGACATGTCGACACCAGCAACGGGTGGCATGGCGTAATGAGCGGACACTGCACCAGAATACCTGCGCCTTATGTAAAAAGTCCATTATTTCGAGCTACTCGGTCGATCCTATCGAAGGCAGAGAAAAGCCCTTTACGGTGTATTGCCAGGAATGCTGGTGGTCTGAAGGGTGGGACCCGACTTCCTATGGGATGGATATTGATGAGAGCGTGCCGTTTTTTGAGCAGTTTAAAAAACTCCAGTCGGCGGTCCCGCGCAGCGCGCTTCTCAATAGTAATAGTGAGAATAGCACCTATACCAATTTGACCGCGAATAACAAGAATTGCTATTTGCTGTTTAGTAACGGCTACGGACACAATGAGGATTGCTACTACGGAACCATGTTTGCAAAAAACAGAAATTGTATCGATGGTATCCAGTTGGAAAATTGCGAACTGTGCTATGAGTGTGCGGACTGCAGCAGTTGCTTCGGTCTTGTCGGCGGACAGATGTGTTCGCACTGCACGAACTCATATTTTTTGGAGGATTGTCGAAACTGCACGAACTGTTTTATGTGCAAGGGCTTGCGTAATAAAGAGTATTGCATCAAGAATGTACAGTATACAAAAGAGGAGTATGAAAAAATTCTTTGGCAATATCATCTCGCAGCATGGTCCGGAATGAAAAAGGCGCGGGATGAATTTGACGCGTTTCGATTAACCTTGCCGTCCGTCTATTCCTTTCAACTGCAAAGCGAAGAGTGCACCGGTGACTACATTATACGATCTGCGCAGTGCGAGCAGTGTTTTGATGCGACCGATACTCAGCAGTGCAAGAATTTACAGTACTCGGTAAATCACAACAAGGACGTGTATGACTGTTCCTATACGGGCGGACTTGAGCTTGGGCTTGAAATTATGGGATGTGTTGGCGCGTACAATTGTCTTGGATGCAATATTATCTGGTGGGATGTTGCGAATTTGTCGTACTGCGAGATGATGTTCAACGGCGCGCAGGATTGTATTGGATGCATTGGTCTTCGCGGAAAGAAATTTTGCATTCTGAATAAGCAATACACCGAGGAGGAGTATCGGATAGTGAAGGGCAGGGCTGTAGAGCGCATGAAGCAAACAGGGGAATGGGGACATTTTTTTCCTGCAAATCTGTCACCGTTCGGATACAATGAAACACTTGCGCAAGATTATTTTCCCTTGCAAAAAGAAGAAGCACACGCGATTGGATTTAACTGGAACGATCGTACGCCAGGTACCTTTGGGAAGGGCGACATGGAACCAAAAGACATTCCCGATGCGATTGACGATAGCTCGGATGACATCCTTGAGAAGAAATTAACCTGCGAGAAGTGCCAGAGGAACTATAAGCTCGTCAAACAAGAATTGGAATTCTATCGAAAGCTTTGCCTGCCCATCCCGCGAAAGTGTTTTGAGTGTCGTCACCTTGCTCGTTTGCAGAAGCGTCGTCCCCGGACGCTCTGGCAGCGCACCTGCATGTGTGATAAAAATGGACACGGGCATCATGGGCAGTGCGCCGAGCAACTCGAAACGTCCTATTCCCCGGACAGGAAAGAAATAGTATTTTGCACGGCTTGCTATCAAGCACAAATAGCGTAAACATTGCAAAACTCCGGAGCAGACGCGCAGTGAAAAATAATCTCAGTTAAGAGATTGTCTTAGTGTGTAGTTTTGGGAAGTGATTCAACGGGAATGTGGATTTTATATCGCCAGTTCGGATCGTTGCGCGCGCGCTCCTTTCCCGGAACATTGATGCGCGCGCGAGTGAAAAACCAGTCCTGAAACGGCACAATGACGGTGGCGGCTGGCGATGCAAGCGTCATGTCGCGTATCTTTTTTGCGAGCGCAAGCTTTGTTGTTGTACGTGACAGATTAAAAAATGCGCATATTTTTTTTATCTCCTCACGCGAAAGAAGAGAAAGATACCCCGTAAGCGTTACGCTATCATGCGTTGAAGTATAGGCAACGGTATTGCATGGGTAGCGATCCAGTACTGCGTAGTGATCGATAAATTTTTTTTCTTTTTCGTTGTAGAGAAAACGGACAATGCGTATTCCGGGAACACCGGCACAGCGAAGCGCCTCTCGAAGCTTAGGTATGCGGTGTCCGGCATCCTCCGCAAAGAGGGGGATGCCGATTTTTTTTGCATATGATAACATCTCTTTCAATGCTGACGTTCCCGGGCCATGTTTAAGTGTGTCGGAATCGGCGTCAAATGTATCGATAACACCGTATCGGTAAAATCCTGCCGCATGGTCAAGTCGAAGGCGATCATATATTGCCGCAAGGTAATTTAAACGAATTTTCCACACGGAAAGAATCATGTGTCTTTGCGTATTCCACCGGTATAGCGGATGCCCCCACACTTGTCTGCCATAGTGCGCGCGAGGTCCGTTTGGAAGTCCCGAAACGAAACGGAGCGTTCCGTTCTTCTCAAGGGAAAACGCATCGGCGAATTCCCAGACAAGCGGACTTTGCTTCGGAAGGTAAAAAGACATATCTCCAATTATTTGGATTCCGAAGCGATGTGCTTTCTTTCTGAGAGCAAAAAATGCGTCGTGAAGATGATATTGTTCATTAATGATACGATCGATATCCACTCTAAGCAGAGATGACCATTCGCGCAGAGCGCGTGGATCGCGGTTGCGAATATTGGGCGGCCATTGCGTCCAGTCATCTGTTCTGAAATATTTCGTGAGCGCACAAAACAGAGCATAAGTCGAAAGCCATGTCGTATTTTTCGAGATAAATTTTTTTCGAGCAGAGCCGGGGATGCCTTTTTTGAATGTCGACAGGGGGAGATACCCGGGATCAATGCCGACGCCGTATCCCTTGTACGGTGATCGCGCTCGCAGGGTTGCGCTTTCCGGAATACGATGCGTCTCATGAAGAGGAAGTACTTGCCATGCCTGTTGATCAGTCGCATGGAGCCAGTCCAAAAAGATCATTGCCATTTCTATTGTTCCGTGCCCATTGGCGCCTCTCTGTAAATTGATGCTTTTCAGTGATGAGATTGGGAGGAGTGTGCCGATCGTTTTATTTTTACAATGTGTCATGACGTAAAGTATACAGAAAAATAGAGTATATTCAACCCCATATAATGAATGCCCTATCAATCTGCATATTTTTGTGATATGCTCAAGAACAATGAAAACTCTTTTTTTATCAGCAGAGGTTGCGCCATACGTTTCAGTCGGCGGACTATCACAAGTTATGTATTTTCTTCCGCGTGCGCTAATAAAATTAGGGCACGATGTTCGAATTTGTACGCCGCTGTATGGATTGTCAAAAATTGAGGAATCTTCGTTTGTAAACCTCTGCAAATTTGATGTTCCCATAACGCACGGTACCTATGCCGCGGGTGCGGAATTGCCACATGACGTGCGCTTGATTCCCCGGGATCCCGATGACACGCGTCTTCACTATAGCAAGCGAGACACCTATCTGAGGACGGCACTGGAATACGGATCTTCTGCCAGTGAAAAAGGGCGGGAGGCGCGAACGGTTTTGAACTCTTCCTCGGATGTTTTTCAATGTACAGTATATCTTTCTCGTCCTAATCCGCATGACGCGCCGGTTTATTTTTTCCATAATGAAGAATTTTTCCAATTGCGGGAAAATGTATTCGGGTATCGGGACGATCATGTCCGCTTCGCTTTTTTTTCAAAGGCATGCCTGGAATGGATGGTGAATTCCGGGGCGGGAGCAACAAAAACACCTTGGCAGCCAGACATTATTCATTGTCATGACTGGCATACATCGTATGCCGTAGACCTTGCGCGACGCAGCGAGCGGTACCGTAAAATATTTCAGACAGCCCCCATAGTGTTAACGGTGCATAATTTTCGCTATCAAGGGAATACGGATTTTCGGTTTATTCCGGAGAGCGAGAAGGATAGTGGGCGCGCTCCATTGGAACCCCTTACGTCTAAGATGCTCATACGACAAAATGCGCTGAAACGAGGCATTCTTTCCGCGGATTTTGTGACGACGGTCAGTCCGACGCATGCTCGCGAAGTACTGTCCTTGGAGTATGGCGAAGGGCTTGAGCGGGTTCTTAAGCGTGTCCAAGGAAAATTAAGAGGTATTTTGAACGGGCTTGACGTTGAGGAATTCAATCCGCGGACAGATTCCGAAATCAAAAAAACATTTTCACTAAAAACATTTCGATATGCTCGCCCGATAAACAAGGCGGATCTTCAGAAGGAATTCGGTCTTCCCCTTTCAACAGAGAAGCCGCTTTTGGCCTTCGTGGGGCGTCTTACATCTCAAAAAGGAGTAGATCTTATTCTTGAAATGTTACCATATCTTTTTGCAGAACATCCTGACGTACAAATGATTATATTGGGCGGTGGCGATGAAAAATATCGGAATGCGATAAAAACACTGAAGAAAAAATTTCCAAAACAACTGGGCGCGATACTGTCATCGAATTTTCATCTTCCAAGAAAAATATTCGCCGGAGCGGATATGATGCTTATTCCCAGTATTTTTGAGCCAGGCGGCATTGTCGCGCTCGAAGCGCTTCGGTATGGGGCCGTTCCGATCGTTCGGCGTACCGGCGGTCTAAATGATAGCATTTCTGATTTTTCTGCCGTCTCGCGAAAAGGAAATGGTATATCGTTTACTCAGAAAAGCCCTTGGTCGTTATACGGCGCTATTATCGCCGCCCTGATGCTCTATCGACAGAAGGAACTATGGAACGTACTGGTATCCAATTGTCTTTCAAGTGATTTTTCTTGGGAGCATGTAGCACGGGAGTATGTTTCATGGTATAGAAAAGCTCTTATCGCCCGCAAGCGCGTATATGGTGTCATCAACAAACCGTCACATAGACTACAAAAAGAATAATAATGGTAAGGTATGCATGTACACTCTGAAGATATTATTTGGTTTAAACAATTTTGCTCATCGCCAAACTATGAGCGGTTTCAGGATCGTCCGATTGCGTATTTTTCATCTGAATTTTGTTTGAAGGAGAAGATTCCAACGTACGCCGGTGGCTTGGGGATTCTTGCTGGTGATGTAATGAAAGAGGCGGCCGAACGACTTTTTCCGCTTATAGGTATCGGGCTTTATTATCGTTTTGGGTATTCGAAGTCCGATCCTTTGTCGCCGGAGGACGCGGGACTTGAACAAGTAATGAATGCCGAGCATAGCGCGCCGCTTACAGTTGGCGTTCCTATTGGCGATCGTACTGTTTGCGCTCGCGCGTGGCGGTATGCGGATCGGGGAGCGTATGTATATCTGCTTGATACCGATTGTGAACAAAACGCCCCTGACGATCAGGCAATATCACATATTCTATATGTTGATGATAAGGAGACGCGACTTAAACAGCAGATGGTGCTGGGTATTGGCGGATTGCGTCTCTTGGAAAAACTTCACATTCATCCGTCTTTATACCATTTGAACGAAGGACATTCGGCTCTTCTTTCCTTTGAGCTTATTGCCCACGAAATGCGCGAAAGAGGATTAAGTTTTGATGAAGCGATTCAATTCGCTCGTCGGCGGATTGTATTTACGAACCATACGCTGGTACCGGCAGGACAGGAGACTTACAATAACGACATGGCATCCGCACTATTCTCACGGTACGCGGAAGAAATAGGCGTGCCGGTCGTTGATATCATTCGGCTCGGGTTGGTGCAGGAGTCGAGTATTTTTTCCATGACAATGCTTTCGCTACGCATGGCGAACGTCGTTAATGCGGTAAGCAAGCTCCATGCACAGAAGGCGCAAAGTATTTGGACTGATCATCCCATGGTATCGATTACAAACGGCGTTTCCATTTCGCGGTGGGATACGGTGAGTGATATCGACAAGACGCGCGGCAGTTTTTGGAATGCCCACAAAAAAGAAAAAAAGAAACTGATCGAGTATGTAAAAGAGCATAGAACGTGTGCGTGGGAAGAGAGTGATCTTATATGCGGATGGGCGCGGCGGATTGTTTCGTATAAGCGGCCACTTGCATTATTTGAAGAAGTCGAGCGGTTAAAAAAAATAGCGATAAAATTTCCCGGGAAGATCCGTTTTTGTATTGCCGGAAAGGCGCATCCCGCTGACACGATAGGACTGGAAGACATGAAGCGACTTTCGGAAATTGCAAACAAGGAGATATCTGACCTTGTATTATTTTTTCCAGAGTATGACGCCTCGGTAGCGCAAGTATTGATTCCCGGCTGTGACGTATGGTTGAATACGCCTATCGTTGGGTTTGAGGCGTGTGGAACAAGTGGAATGAAAGCGGCGCTGAATGGCGTACTGCCATGCACAACTGATGACGGGTGGATGCACCAGGTTGATGTTTCGGGATGGGGATGGAAAATTGCAAATGA
>CAYJLM010000085.1:0-6875 GCA_964370875.1 uncultured Gammaproteobacteria bacterium
AACAAAAAAAATCCCCTCGGCTTTTTGTCGGGGGGATTTTGTTTATCGCAAACTGCCTGAAGGACAGCAAGTATTATTTCACATCAAAAGGAACACGGATGACGCGCCCGGCGTCGAGGATGAGAATTTCGTTTTTCGATCTATTTACCGCAAATCCTTGGAGGTTTGTAAATTGATCAGAGACAATCTGCGCGGTCAAGTCAAACGTTTTTTTGTTAATAGCAATGAGCTTCTTTTCTGTCGGGACAAGCGCATAGAGCAGTGTGTCATCAGGGTCGGTCCACAGGAGAGCTCCATGCGCAAGAATATTCTTTACTGTCTCGCCGGTCGAGCGCTCTTCACTTGTTCCGGTTGAATAGAGTCGGATGTTCCCATCGCCGCCAAGAGCATAGACTTTTCCGTCGATAGTAAATGATGAGGCGCCCTTGAGAAATTCTTGCGAACTGCGCGTCCAGGGTACGCCGCGGGAAAATCCGGTGGCGACACTGAGGTGACGGAAAATATGTCCCGACTGTTTTGTAAGAACGTAAAGGCGATTATTATATATCTGGACGCTATCCAGCGATGATTCCTGTTCATGGCGTGGGAGCGAGACGCTCTTAACCGCTTGGTCTGGAAGGGTCAATGAATAGACACGCGCGCCATCTCCGCTACAGAAGTAAAATACTGAATCACTCGCGGCTACGGCACATGAAATACTTGGAATTTTTCCTCTCAGACCATCAAGCGGATTCAATGTGCGCGCCTTTTGGTCAAAAAGATAGATTGTGTCAGATGAGTAGGCGAGAACATACGTCTTGCTTGCAACCGCCCGAAGAGCGGGTGTGGCACCCGACGCATCAGCGGGCACGGTTGCCAGAACATCAAGTGATGCGAGTCGCGTGACATTATTGAGCCGCATGTCGAGCGCCTCTAATTTCTTTTCGGCCGTTATAAAGTCAGCGCGATTGCGATATTTTTGCCCAACGAGGTTGAGAAGGGCATGTGATTCGTCTAAAAGCGATCGGGCGCGCTCGCGATCGTCATAGATCATACTTGCATCGATAAGATCATTTTTTTGTTCAATACCGGCAATAATTTCGCGTATGCGAGTATCGGTCTGTTCCGCGCCCCTTCGCAACTGGATACTTACAAGACTGATTAGGAACAGAAGAATAAAGAGAGCGCTTAATGAAAGGAGCAAGCGAGACTGCGGTGTGAGACGTGAAAAGCGGTCGACGGTATTTTGAAATAGGCTGCGCAAGGAGTGTTTTTTTTCACTGAATACTTTTTTAGCCAGTACGCCATAATCTTTGATAGGAACGGTGCGGACAGTACGGACTCGTGAGGCGCAAAATCGCGCGCCCGCCGAAAAAAATTCTGGCAAACGTCGGATTATTGCAAGAATACGCGCAAAAAGCTTTCTACACAGCGCCATCGCGGCCGATCGTCTTTCCGGGCTGTAGAGCGACTGGCACGCCCGTACGCATGAGACGGCTACGCGCCTGAGAAGAGCCAAGATGCTGTGCAGGAATTTGTTTGAGTATTTCGTCAGGAGCGGGCGAACCTTCGGTGTAAGAATGGAATGTGTCCGATCCTCAGTGCCGTTGAGTCCCTGCATTGACTCGGAGGAAAGGGCGGAACGAGTTTTTGAGTAGTTCTGCTCAACCCCGCGCGCGTTTGAAAAAAGCAATGCGCTGAAATCAGCCCGGGAGTTCACCTTTGAAAGAATTGCGTGAAAATTTTTAATAATGGACGCGACGGGAGTATTCGAGATAATTTGCTTGATGTGCTGGGGGTCTATGTAGTCAAGAAGCGTTTGATTGCATATAATGACCGTACTTGAGGGAAGTGATATTTTTCCGCTGATAATATTCGAAAAAAGTCGTGCGTTCGTATCGGTAGCGGCATCTCCGCTTGTTTTGATAATATTGATCATGGAGTAGCGTGACGCGCCTTGCGAGCTTGCCGCGGGATACATGAGAAACGGAGTGAGGGTGGTGCCGGTGACTGACAAAAAGAGCGTATCATCGATAAACGCCCCAAGGATGCAGTTAACGCGCCGCATCTCAATTTGAGCCCCACGGGTGACTGTGTCTTGCGCATCACACAGAGCATCAGAGACCTTCTCGTAGGTGTATTGGATTGAGTTTTCGAAGATAAATTCGGCAGAATCCGACATTTCATCAAATCCGCCCCCATCCATCTGGGCACGATGATAGAAGTCGAGGAAGTGTTTGACAGCCTCCTTTATTATGATATGGTACAGCTCACTGCCCGATTTGATGTCAAACATCCCAAAGAGCGTAATTGAACCATTTTGTTGTTCGATCTCATCATCTACGAACACGTAGGAGAGTTCATTGCTCAACTTTCCCGGTATTGAGAGCTTCCCGCTATACATAAGTAAACCTCTTTACAATTGTTCAAAATCAGTATACTATACAATAAAAATTCTGCAACAACGTGTATCCAATAATAGTAACGGAACGCCATTATGCTTGAACAACTCTTTGGTTCAAGGACTCGGACAAAGCTTCTTCGACTGTTTCTCATGCATCCTGAGACGACTTTTTTTATTCGGGAATTGACGCGTCTCATTGATACTCAGATTAACTCCGTCAGGCGCGAACTGCAGAATCTATTGGAAAGCGGTGTTATTAAGGAGATCGTTTCCGCACCCGTTGCAGGAGCTGACGTCGCCGACCAGCAGCCCCCGGCTCGAAAAACCGTAAAGAAACAAACTACCCGATCCGAGAAGCAACCCAAGAAATTTTTTCAGGTTGATCGCGATTTTCTGCTGTATCATGAGCTGAGAGCCCTGTTTAATAAAAGTCCCCGTTTACTGCAACAAGTCTTGGAGCGTGAGTTGAGTGAGTTGGGTACAGTGAACTACGCGGTGTTGACGGGTTTTTTTGTTGACCGAGACGATTCTCCTATTGATCTACTGATCGTTGGTACGGTCTTGCGTTCTCGCCTCGCAAAGCTCATTCACGGTTTTGAGAAAGAGATTGAGCATGAAATCAACTATACAACAATGACAACCGATGAGTTCCTCTATCGCAGGAGTGTTATCGATCGATTTCTTTTTACTATATTGGAGGGGAAAAAGGTTGTGCTTGTTGATACTCTTCCATCGCAAAAGAACTAAGAGCTCATCAAATAGTAAGCATCGTGAGGCTCTCTACCTTTGCCCGGATTCCCCCCCGGGTTTTTGTTTTTTTGTTTTTTTTGCTATTCTAATAACAGCCCACCCGGTAGAGCCCATCAAACAACTACCCTCGTGTAAGTTATTCCGGCTCATCTCTGTCCAATTTCGCCCCAAACATGCGCTGAGCTTGTCGGTCCGATGGCCATCGGACCTTCATTAAGTGTCACATCATGTTTGGAACAAAATTGGATCAGAACTGACCGGGAATCTAGTTATTTGATGGGCTCTGTGGGATGTTTTTGATTCACTCATCAGCACGTTATGATATCAATTGAGGAAACAGTACAGCTGGAGCGAGACGAGCAGATTGTTGCACTTTTTCGACGACATGGGGCGACGGTATTCGTTACCATCTTGCCGTATGCGCTATTGATTATTCTGTTGTTTCTCTTTATCTTTCCACTTTTTTCGCTTGGTGGGCGAGGCGTGGCGGTGTTTGTCGCGCTGGTCCTACTCTTTCTGCTTCTCGGTTTGCGGAAAATTCTCGCATGGCTTGGAACGATTACAATTCTGACCAGTAACCGCCTCCTCGTTGTTCAGAGGTTTGGGTTTTTTAAGAAAAAGGTGAATGAAATCAAGCTCGATCAAATCAGTGAATTATCGTATGAGATCAAAGGTGCGTTGCAGATGTTCGGCAAGTATGGAACGATTTATCTTCTCGTAACATTTACATCCACAACAATCGGAATCCCCGGTATTCCGGACCCGCAAAGCGCACTGAATGCTATTTCGCAGGCGATTGCAAGAACGGGGAAGACCAGCGGTATTAGTCATCAAGGCGCATTGGTCGAGCCACATCAGACAGCAAAAAAGAAAGAAGCTGCTGATGCTGACAGTGAGGCGTTTTTTCATAGCGTTCAACGGAAAGACCCCGTTAACTGGAAATAGCTATGCCGGGAGATTTTATTCGTACATTTCAACGGGCACTGTATTCGCGCGTTGTTCTTGTTGGTAGTATTTTGGTGTGCGCGTTTCTTTTTTTTCAGCTCGTGCAGGTGGTGTCGCGATCGACAAGTACCGGCAAAGAAATCGCGTCCCTGAGATCTGAAGTGGAGTCACTGCAGACCGAACAAAAACGCTTGGAGCAACTTCGCTCTTTTTTGCAAACTGATTTTTTTGCCGAACAAGAGGCGCGGACAAAGTTCGGGCTTCAGAAGGAGGGGGAGCATGCGTTAATCTTGAGCAAGCAAAATAGTGAACCGCGTATCGATCCTCATGACGATGGGTCGGCGCGGGGCGATACTCGCAGCACTGCCGAGCAGGCGACACGGGGGAGGGATGGCGTTCTCGCGCGCCCCCCCGAAGAACAAGAAAAAAACTACCATCGGTGGTGGCAGTTTTTCTTTGGTCGCGGATAAGGATGTTATGTGCCCTGGAGTCGGGCTATTTCGTCGAATACTTGCGGTGAGTCATAGTCGCCGGCATGGGCGGTGGCTCCCTTTATAACGGGTGCTTTCTGATCGATATGAAGAGAACAGGTGAGTGATTCTGTATCACTGGACTGAATATAGAGATGAAATCGAGGGAAGTCGTAGCCGGTGAGGCGGCGGACAAAACTTGATTCATCATGCCTGTTGCTGTATGGGGCGTAGCCGAATCTGCGCATCATGATGAGCTGATTTGATGTGATGGGGATTGTAAATGTTTGACGAGACATGTGGAGCATTATGAAGCTCTTTTTATTCGGGCATTCCTTCCTCGGGGCCGGATATTTTTCTGCTGAAAAATTCCTTAACCTCGTGCCGTCGCCCTGCGGATGCCCCTGTGGAGGAATGTCCGAATAAGAGCTTCATATTTATTAATTGTTATTATGGAGCCCCCTGCCAGAATCGAACTGGCGCCCGTGGTTTACGATACCACTGTTCTGCCACTGAACTAAAGGGGCATATTTTGCCATTTTTTACGCCATGTGCAATACTGACTATAAGTTCGCGCGCTTGCGTATATGCTACTAAATACTATTTAATCGTTTATGTCAATAATTTTGTATACAAAAAACGGATGTCCTTGGTGCGATGAGGTGCGCGTGCTTCTGCAGGAAAAGAATGTATCATTCGAGGAGCGCGAGTGTCGGAACAATACAGATTATTTTGAAGAGCTTGTGAAGAAATCCGGTCAGACGCTCACGCCGACGCTTGATATTGACGGAGAGATACTTGCGGATTCCGACGCAGAGCAGGTAGGGGAATATTTTAAGAAAAAGGGCGTTCCAGGATTCTGATGGTGCTACACACTATTCTAAAGATTTTCAGTAACTTTGCAAGATATTAATTCTTTCCCGATTGATTGTATGAAAAATCCAAAATTTATTTTTGTTGTTGGTGGTGTTATGTCGTCTGTCGGGAAAGGAATTACGGCGTCGTCGATAGGTACTATTCTACAGTCGCGCGGATATCGCATCACGAATATCAAGTGTGATATGTATGTCAATATCGATGCGGGAACGATTCGCCCCACTGAACACGGAGAGGTCTTTATCGGAAACGATGGGATCGAGGCGGACCAGGATTTGGGCAATTATGAGCGGTTTACCGGCAGAACGATGACGGCGCCCAATTATATAACGACAGGGCAGGTCTATCAGGAGGTCATTCGCAAGGAGCGAAATTTGGAATATGACGGTGAGGATGTTGAGGTGGTTCCCGACATTCCCCATGAGATCATTCGGCGAATACGAGCGGCGCAGAAGAAGGACAAGGCGGAAATAACAATCGTCGAGTTTGGCGGAACAATCGGTGAATACCAGGTACTCCTCTTTCTTGAGGCGGCACGTATTATGAAGGTGCGTAACCCCGAAGATATTGCATTTGTGCTCGTGAGCTATCTGCCCCTGCCAAGCCATATTGGGGAGATGAAGACAAAGCCGACGCAGTATGCCGTGCGAACGCTCAATGCGGCCGGTATCATGGCTGATTTTATCATTGCCCGAGGAGAACATGCGCTTGACAATCGCAGGCGCGAAATTTTGGCGACAGTCTGTAACTTGCGCCCCGGAACATTGATCACCGCCCCTGATCTTGAGTCTATCTACGATGTGCCGCTTCTGTTCCATGAGCAAAAACTAGATGAGATGCTTTTAAAGACATTAGGGTTGCGACCGCGGAAAAACGATCTTCGCGTGTGGAAGAATTTTTCAAAAAAAATTAAGCGGTGCAAAAAGACGGTAAATATTGGTGTCGTGGGGAAATATTTTGGCACGGGCGATTTTACCCTTTCTGATTCATATATTTCTGTCATTGAGGCGGCAAAACATGCGGCATGGGCACATAACGCAAAACCGCATCTGACATGGATTGATTCGGCTGACTTCGAAAAAGATCCGCGCAGAGTCAGTGAACTGTCGCAGTACGACGGTATTATTGTGCCGGGCGGATTCGGATCCCGAGGGATAGAAGGTGTGCTTCGTGCGATTCAGTACGTGCGTGAGAATACTATTCCGTATTTGGGGCTTTGTTATGGCATGCAGCTTGCCACTATCGAGTTTGCGCAGCATGTCGCAAACATTCCGAATGCAAACAGCGTAGAGATCGATAGTAATACGAGTGATCCGGTGATTTGCGTCAATCCCAAGCAGGCAAGAAATATTAAAGAAAAACAGATGGGCGCGACCATGCGACTCGGCGCGTACCCTTGCACGCTTGTGAAAAAGTCATTGAGTTATCGCGCGTATAAGCAGAATAAGATA
>CAYJLM010000086.1:0-6759 GCA_964370875.1 uncultured Gammaproteobacteria bacterium
ATACATCGCCCCGCATGTTCATGTCCTGACAATTCACACATACACTGCCGGTGCCACAGATGATACGGATTCATGAGACTGCTTCGTTTCACAAAGCGACAATCGGGACAGAAACGCGGGATAGGAATATGTTGGGATGTATAAAACTTAAACTCAAGCGGGGTTATTTTATAATTCTTCCCACACTCACTGCACGCAAAAATTTCCTTCACAATCCCCTCGTTACAGCCATGTATACTATCGGCAACCGGGTCCAAGGAAATCGTCTCTTTCCCGAAGCTGCCCGGCAAGTCATCAGCCCATGCATAGCCAAGCGCAAGTGCTTGTTCTTTTTTGAACGGATAAAAAAATACTGCCATGCTCTCATTGAATGCAAAGAGGGACATGGTGTTAGGAAAAAATTGCCCCCACTCCCCTCGTCGCTTCATATCATCGGCGATCGTTTCCTTCAGCGCTTTGTATTCGTCTTCTGAATACTCCTTATTTAAAATACAAAACTTTGATTTCTTCAACCCGACACACCCAAACAAATTCTCAGAGGTATGACAATTTTCAGAATACATTACCCATTGCGACTTCCAGCAAAAAACCACAAAGAATTCCTCATACGAATTATCGGGAGTCACCGACCAGTAACACCGCTCTGGTTCTCCTGAATGTACAATATCATAACAATCTTTCCCTCCATCCCCCCTGGTCATATAGCGACAATCCTGAAGACGCAAAAAACTGTATGAATCCTTTGCATTCTTTGAGCGAAAGAGATTATCGCCCGTACAATCCTCGCAGTTAACAAAGTACGCATACCGGCGCGGAATTTTTTTAATAAACTCCGCAAATTCTTTTTTCACCTTCTCTCTTCCGCTCCATGTATCAAGCCGCATCTCCTCCTTCTTTTTTTCGTATTCTTCTTGTGAGTATTGTTCGTTAAAAATACAGTACTGCTTATTTCGAAGGCCTGCACATGCGATACAGTCATTGCAATTCTTCAGATCGTACCCGAATATAATATTGGTATTGTTTGTACACTGCACGCAATGCTGACATGCATACTGTTGATCGCATGCGGCATTTTCATATACATACTCGCAATTATCGAGAATGGAATTATCTACGGAATCTTTTACATTACAGTTCATGACACCATAGAGACAATTTTCAACTTTCCACGATCCGGTCATCATGTAACAATTCTTGCCGTACGCAAAGTCATACGTATATTGGCAGTTCTCGCTCGTGATCGTATCGTCATTCATCATACACAGCTTCGGCACCTCTTCAAGAAGTTCGCGGTATTGGTCAAAAAATGGACGAGACAAATCAAGTTCCTTTCCGTATTCCTTGGGGTCCCACTTGTCTGACCACCAACAGGTCTGGCAATAAACATTCTTTGTTCTGCCCGGGTGATACACGGAGATAATCGCCTTCTTACATAAGTCACAGTTCCGCGAATAATAATTTCGCTCATTGCGAAATGCCCACAGCGACATCTGTCTGCAATCCGGACACCACAACGGTTCGGGAATGTTTATTTTTTGATAAAAATTCCTGTCCTGATCATCAACCTCAAATTCTTTTTTGCATTGGGTGCATTGCTTCATATCGTTTTAGTATTTTTTGTCATCCTCGCCTGATCTCCGGAACAAGTCCGAGGACGTATCCAGTAAAAAAGCTGAATGGTTAAAAATTAAATCCCAAGTTCAGCCCTTCTTCGCTGTGTATATTTAGTATCAGAGAAATAATCTTCTTCGTAATAGTCAGCATTGTGAAAAAGTTCTTCCTCGACAAAACCATGTTTTTTGGAAAACATCAGCAATGCTACCTCTTCTGCCACTTCATGAGGTGCTAGCCAAAATCTTCCATCAGCATTTGTTTTTTGAAATACAAATGGACGAGCCATAAGCTCACGAGGAGACATAACCGAACTTATATTCAAAACAAAAAAAGAAATGCCATTTTTTTGAACAACCTCATTTTTCATTTTTTCCTTTATCTTACCCATAACCGTCCACCACGACCTATGAACAAGTGGAGTGAATTTATCGGCGATACTCCCAAAAATTAAAGCCCTGACTGGCAGACCAATATCTTCAAGTGTTTGCGTCATGGCGAAAAAAGCATCGTAAGAAAGTCTTTCAACTCGATCATCGACGCCATCATTATCATTATCGTTTGAAACTGTAATGTTGCCAACATTATCTAATTCAACCGGATACACGCCAACTGCATGAATATATATAATCTGCGTATAAAAATCTTTTTGTATCTTTTTGACAAAATTCTTACAATCCTCTTTTTCTGAAATATCACCAAGTGAACAAGTCAGCGTTGTGTCTGGTAGCTGTCCATTCACACAAAAGGTATTTGCCGGTAGTGCTTGTCTGCTAAGGCCTATGATGTCAGTATCGCTCTCACGACTAAAACGGGCGAAGCACGCCGTACCAATATCTCCCGTAGCCCCATTAATAATGACCAACGTTTTCATATAGAGCAAGCATACTGCCGTTTCGAAGGAACGGCAATGACCATATGCCAAATAAATATAAAAATAAACAAAATCTTTACTTTTTTATCACTCCTGATATACTTATTAGCATATGCTTTTCTCAAAATCACAAACAGTAAAAGACAGGATTATCACAGCGCTTCAGAGTGGCCCCATTCGAATAACCGTACTGATTGAATACCTTTCCCAACATGGTGACCCCGTGTCAAAACAGGGAGTATACAGCGCGCTTCGAGAACTCGCGACAGAAGAGGTGGTCGTCGTGTACAAAAAACAGGCATCTCTCAATCGCGCATGGCTTTTGAGGTTAGCTGACTTTTCCGCGCTTGCGCATCAGCGCTACTTCGAACCGGACATGCCGGTGAGCCATGTTAAAACCCTCAAGCCGAATCAACGCCTTAAATTTACCTTCAAAACCCTTTCTTTGCTCGATGCGTTCTGGGGACATGCTCTCTATACATTAATTGAGAATAATCCGAAACACGAACCGCTTCTTATGTACAACCCGCACTGGTGGTTCGCGTATTCACGCAATCCAAGCGAAATAGCGATTATCGATTTTTGCAAGCGGCGCGGTACGCCCCTCTTTGAAACGATCGGGCACAATACGCCGATTGACCGATCCTCCGCAAAATTCATGGATGGCATTCACTCCCAGTATCACGTGCGCATGAAGCCCCTCTTTTCGAAAGATAACTACTACATTAATGTGCTTGGTGAATTTATTATCGATGTGTGGATTGATAAAAAGCTTCACAGTGCCATTGAAAAACTCTATCACGAAGAGACGCACGTCACGAAAGAGTGGATCGATCGCTTGGAGGCCCTCAATACTATAAAAGGAAAAAGTATCCTTGTTGTTTCCCGAAATCCAAAACGTGCAGATGAGCTTAGAAAAAAACTTTTGCGCCCATTCGCTATTCCAAAACACTCTTAGACTACTTCCTTCTGATAGCACGCTTCACAATAGACCAGCTCGGGACGCTCTGGCGCGTAGGTCGTTTCGAACTGCGTCATACATCTGCCTGTGTGGTCGTGGCTGACTTTTTCACACATACATTGGCGGTGCCAGAATGTTTGAGGATTGCGCAACGCAATGCGCGCGGCATGACGGCAAAGCGGACAGAGGCGAGGCATCGCTATTCCCAATTTTTTTAGCAATCGTAATTCCTGTTTGATGATTTTGAAATTTCGCTCGCACTGCGCGCACGCCAGGATCTGATCGGTAATATTCTCATCGGTATCGCCAATACTGTCAGGGACTGCCGACCATTGAATCGTCTCCTTTCCTTTCGTCTCAGGCATTGCATCATTCCATCGATATCCTTGTTTGAGTGCATCTTCCTTTGACAGGGGGTAATACAACATCGCACTGCTTTCGTTGTATCCGAAAGGTGAGATTGATCCGGGAAAATATTCGCCATACTCCCCTGTTTTTTCCATATGCGCGATTATTTTTTTCTTGAGCGCGTAATACTCTTCTTCCGCATATTTTTTATTCAAAACACAAAATGACGTTTTCCGAAGACAGATACAGCCAAAGAGGTCGTGCGCGCTTGAACATAAATCCGAGTACTGCACGCTATCACAACCCTCAAAACACTGACGAGTAAAAAAACACCTATTCACTCCTCCACCAAGACCATACCCCTCGTAGCCCAGATCGCATCCATACCCGTAGGAGCTGATATCCATACTGTCTTTCGTGCCGCTCAGGCATCGACTCGAATACCGAACATTCTCAAGCGAATTGGAATCAAATACCGCGTACGAGTTCACCGAATCGCGCACATTGTCTCCAACGACATTTTCACAATTCTGCTGGGCAAGATATCTATGAATCGCCTTCTTCATCATCGCGTGCCATTTTTGTTTGTATTCCACGATGCGCCGTGCGCTCTCGAGTGTTTCAACAAACTCTTTGTACTCCTGTTCACTGACCGGCTTGTTAAAAATATGGAGCGTCTTATTGCGAAGATTTGTAGAAAAAATACACATGCTACAGTTACGACAATCGTAACAAAAATATGAATCGCTCATTCCTTCACACTGATACAGCCATGCGGAGCGGTAGGATCCATCGGTATTCACCAGTTCATAACACAGTTCATTCCGTCCTGTCCTGAATGAATCGGAACAGTCCTTGTTGTGCTCTCCCCAAATAAGGTAGTATGAGTTTTCACAAAAGCCGCATGACGTACACATATAGCAGCTTTTCATGTCGCCGCAATTATTGATAAAGGGGCTGTTCTCGCAATTGAATATGGATGCCGCCATGCGGGGAACGCGCAATTGCAGATCTTTAAATTGGTCAAAAAAGCTCCGAGAAAAATCATAGTCAACGCCGAGGTCCAAAGGATCCCATTTATCAGACCACCAACATTCCGTGCAGTATACCGTATAGGGGCTTTTCTGATGGTACATTGAAATCATATCCTTATCGCACAGATCACAGGTTCTGCGATACAGCGTCAGATCATTTCCCGACGCCCAGCGACGCATGTCCCTGCATCGCGGGCACAGGGTCGGCTCGGGAACAGTGATTCGTGCGTAGAATTCCCTATCCGCGGTAAAAATCTCAAATTCTTTCTTGCATTGTGTGCATTGTTTCATACAACTTCCTTTTGATAACAGCTTTCGCAATACACGAACTCGGGCCGCTCGGGTGCGTACGTTGTCTCAAATTGCTCTGCACATCTACCGGCGTGATCATGGCCGATTTTTTCACACATGCACTGCCGTGCATACAACACGCGCGGATTGCGTGCTTGGAATCTTCGCGCATGCCGACACTCAAAACATTCGCGCGGGATCGGGACGCCGATCTTCTGATACAGCTCAAGCTCTTGTTTTATGCATTTATAATTTCTCTTACATTGCGTGCATGCGAGTATGTCCCTCGTAATTACATCAATATCATGAAGTGTGTCGGATAACGAGCCGGCTGACACCGTCTCCTTTCCGGTCACAAACGATATTTGATCGCGCCAATGAAATCCTCGTGCCAGCGCCTCATCTCGCGAGTATGGATAAAACTCGCTCACGATTGTTTCATTATACCCATACGGTGCGAGTGCTGGCGGGAAAAAGCTCCCCCACTCCCCTGTCTTTTTCATGTGTTCGATGATCTTTTCGCGCAGATGTTCGTACTCTTCCTTTGAGTATTTTTTGTTCAAAATGCAATACTCCTGATTGTGCACATGAACACATCCGAAACAATTGCTACAATTAATCAAAACTTCCGAATATTCGACATTCTGGCATCGCGCGACAACGTAGCCAAACTTAATATTAAATCCCGCGACGGCAAGACCTTCGTACATCAGCTCCCCCTCCGCCGCATGATCGATATCCATTGAATCCTTTACGTCGTTTTCAATGCGTGTTGCGCGAGTACACTGTTCCGACTTGTCACAATCAAAACAAAACCGCATATCTCGGCAGTTGGCCAAGTAGTCACCGCTGCAGTCTTCGCATTTCTGATTATGAGAAAAACGGTGAATCGCGCGCCGCTTCATCTCCAAAAATTGCATGTTCATTTCTTCAAGTCGCGCGAATGAACGGGTATCATACTTCCTCTTTTCTTGTTCGTATTCCTCCTTGGTGTATTGTTTGTTCAAAATGCAGTATTGCTTATTCCGAAGGTTTGAGCACAGAATAATATCCGAACAATTCCGACAGTCGTAGGAACATACCGCGTCACTGCATCCAAGACAATCTTCAAGGAAAATGGAGTGAAAACACTTGGCGCTGCCTACACACTCATAGCACAGTTCTGATTCAGAAGTAAATGCATTATCTACGCTATCCTTTGTGTGATAGGTTGCCTCGCAGTAGTAACAATTTTCTGATTGTCCGAGATCAAAACACATATAGCAATTTTTGCTATCCCATCCCATATTGATATATGGGCAGTTTTCGTTATTGACCGACATCAACCCCAGGTGCGGCGCTGTTGACTGCAATTCTTTGAACTGCTCAAAGAACGGACGCGAAAAATCAAAATCTCTGCCCGATGCGAGCTGGTCCCAGGTATCACCGTACCATGCATCGGATGAGAAAACCGGCCATTGTACATCGGGAGAATACACTGAAATCATATCAGTGCCGGTATGAGCGCATTTCCGCGGGTAGAGCGAACGTTCATTGCGCCACGCCAATCTTCTCTGCTGACGGCACGGCGGACAAAAAGCAGGCTCGGGTACATCCATTTTTTGGTAAAACGCTCGATCTTTGTCGGTTATCTCGAATTC
>CAYJLM010000087.1:0-6745 GCA_964370875.1 uncultured Gammaproteobacteria bacterium
ACCGCGCACTCCTGCCGCTGTTCTCCCCATGGGGCGAACGTCTTTTTCTTTAAATCGAATTGCTTGTCCTTGCGCGCTTACCAACAATACCTCGTCTTTACCGGTCGTTGGCCGCACCCACTCCAGTCGATCGTCACCCTTCAGCTTAAGTGCTATCAAGCCGGAACGACGAACGTTGGCAAAATCCGCAAGCTCAGTTTTCTTAATAACTCCTTGCGTTGTCACCATCATCAAGTACGCAACCTTCGAAAGATCGGCAAGAGAAAGTATGGAGGATACTTTTTCATTCGGTGAAAGCTGAAGAAAGTTCACAATCGCTTGACCTTTTGCCGTGCGAGAAGCGACCGGCACATCGTATGCCTTCAGCTGAAACACGCGCCCCTTTGTGGTAAAGAAGAGCATGTCATTATGTGTCATGCAAGAGATAAGCTGATCGACAACGTCCTCTTCCTTTGTTGTCGCGCCAATGATTCCCTTGCCGCCGCGTGACTGCACTTTGAATGTATCAGGAGCAAGGCGCTTGATATATCCGTCTCGAGTAATCACCACAAGCGCTGATTCATTGGGAATAAGATCTTCTTGGGTGAACGCGTCGACACCCCCCTTTATAATCTGAGTGCGTCGCTCGTCACCGTATGCTTCTTTTACACGCACAAGATCATCCTTAACGATTGCCATCAACTTCTTCTGTGATGCCAAAATCGATTCCAGCTCTTTGATAAGCGCGCGCTTTTCTTTGAGCTCCTGTTCGATGCGTAAGCGCTCAAGATTTGCAAGCTGTTGCAACTTCATCTCCAAAATGGCAATGGCTTGCCTCTCAGAAAGCTTGAATTGCTTCATCAAGTTCGTCTTTGCTTCGTCTTTATCTTTTGACTGTTTAATAGTTTTGATAATCGCGTCAATCGACTCAAGGGCGATATGCAACCCCTCCAAGATATGCGCGCGGTCGCGCGCTCGGGTCAGCTCAAACTCAGTTCGCTTAGTTATAACCTCTCGACGGAATTTAATAAACTCCTCCAATATTGTTTTGAGGTTGAGTACACGCGGCTGAATACCATCGACGAGAGCAAGCATGTTGAGATGAAACGTGTCTTGCAGTTGGGTATATTTGAAAAGCGCATTAAGAACTTTTTTCGGATAAGAATCTTTCTTCAGTTCGATAACGACACGCACGCCGTCTTTGTTCGATTCATCGCGAAGATCTTTGATGCCATCAATCTTTTTCTCGCGCACCAGATCGGCAATCTTCTCAACAACACTCGCTTTGTTCACCTGGTAAGGAACCTCGTTCACAATAATGGCGTACAACCCGTTTTTCATTTCAACAATATCGGTCTTCGCCCGCATAACCACGCCACCTCGACCGGTCGCGTAGGATTCCTTGATTGCTTTGACGTCGTAAATAATACCTCCTGTTGGAAAATCAGGCCCCTTTATATATTCAAACAAATGATCAAGTGAACAGTCCTGGCAGTCAATGCGATGTATGAGCGCGTCGCAGACCTCGTTCAGATTGTGCGGGGGAATGTTTGTTGCCATACCCACCGCGATACCCACCGTTCCGTTCAATAAAAGATTTGGCGTGGCGGTTGGCAGTACGCTCGGTTCTTGTTTTGTCCCATCGTAGTTTGGCAAAAAGACAAGGGTTTCTTTGTCGATATCAAGAAGCGACTCGTCGGCAATTTTCTGAAGCTTTGCCTCGGTGTAACGATACGCAGCCGCCGAGTCCCCGTCCATACTACCAAAATTGCCTTGGCCATGGACTAATGGATAGCGGAGTGAAAAGTCCTGCGCCATACGAACCATCGCATCATATACCGCCATATCGCCATGCGGGTGATAGTTTCCCAGCACCTCTCCGATAACCGCGGCGGACTTGCGATATTTTGCGCCGGAACGCAACCCCATCTCCCACATCGCGAACAGAATGCGGCGGTGCACGGGCTTGAGACCATCGCGCACATCAGGAAGCGCGCGAGCAATAATAACCGACATTGCGTAATCGAGGTATGACTCCGACATCTCGTCAACGATATTGCGCGGAAGCACGGTTCCTATCGATGTATCATGTTCCGGTTTTTCGACATCTTTTTTCATAGTTCAAATTCGTTATGTCTGCTTATCGTGTAATTATTTCGATTGCGGCGCGCCAAAATCATCGAGTGGGATTGATTCAGGCGACGGTGCGCCACCCTGATCTTTTACTGTATCCGTCAGGGTGTTTGCTTGTTGCAATAATGTATCAAAATTCTTTTTTATCTCCTCTGTCCGCGCCTTCCACTCACTCTGAAACGATGAAGATTGGTCGGTCGACTGAGTCTGCACGGACGACGTGAGCGTTTTTACGCTTCCGACAAACTGGGGAAGCCATAAGAGAAAAATAACCAAAAAAATACCGACGACAAGCACCCAAAAAAGAATTGTTTTCTTTTGCGATTCCATCGTCAAAACAGTATAAGCGTCTTAATTAAACTGCATTGAGAACAACAACCTTTTGATCTCCGGCCGGCAAATCCTTTTTCATTACTTTCAACTTCTCTTCGTGCTGCAGATCTTTTGTTCCATATTCTTTCAGAAAATCCTCAACCGGCCTCAGATCGGCTTTAAGCCCCGGAAGCTTGTATGCCATAGGAACAACAATACGGGGCTCGATCTGCCCAATGACATTAAGGGCAGTCTGTGGATCCAGCGCCGACCCTCCTCCAACAGGAAGCAGTAAAATATCGATCCTGCCCAGCTGATCAAGCTCTTTTTCCGTCAATGTCCGATCCAGTCCGCCCAGATGCCCAACAAATACATCGTCAATGGCAAGAACAAATAGTGTCGCGTGTTCCGGTGATTTTCCTTTTTGATTTTTTAGGAGCGCGTCAACGCCGTATACAAAAATATTCTTCACTTCATATTCGCCGGGCGAGCTAATGGTAAACGCGGGGGATCCATCCTTACCCTTAATTGCACCATCTGAGCCGGAAGCGCCTGAAAAAAGCACAAGATCCGCACTGAGCCGGGGCATTTTCCATCCTGACGACTGATCAAATGGATCGATAAGCGCCGAGACGTCATGACTCGTACTGGAAAGTCGAAAGCAGGAAAGACCGTAATAGTTGAGTGTCATAGAGAATAAAATAAACTATGCCGTGATAGCTCACGATTTTTACAGCATACCATCTTTCCATGACCAAAACAAGTGGAAAACTATGTCAAATTTTCCTTTGATAAAAACAAAAAATTGACATCCGCTATCCTCGTGATATTCTTTGATTAAGAATAGTATACCATCACATTCTATGAACATAACAATGATCGGAACGGGGTACGTCGGACTCACAACTGGTGCGTGTTTTGCTGACATGGGGCACAGGGTAACGTGCCTGGATATCGATGAGAAGAAAATTACCCGTCTTAAAAATGGAGAGTGTCCGATATTTGAAGCGGGTCTTGAGGATCTGTTAAAGAAGAATAGCATCTCCGGTTCAATTTCCTTTACAACCGACTATGCGAGCGCAATCCCCGGGGCTGATGTTATCTTCTTCTGCATTGATACGCCGGCGGGCGAATTTGGCAAGGCGAATCTTTCGCATCTTTTGGCTGCTGCCCGTGAATGCGCACGGCACCTGGGAGGATATACCGTGCTCGTAAACAAATCAACTGCGCCGGTTGGTACCGCACGAAAAATTCAAGAAGCCATACAGAAAATAAATCCAGACGCAAGTTTTGATATCGCATCAAATCCGGAATTCTTGGCAGAGGGAAGCGCGGTGAAGGACTTTCTCGAACCGGACAGAATTGTTGTGGGGACAGAAAGCGACAAGGCAACAGACCTTCTTAAAAATGCGTATGCCCCGCTCGTTGAAAAAGGGCGAACCTTTCTCGCGGTAACCATCCCGAGCGCAGAGCTCATAAAGTACGCATCTAACTCATTCCTTGCGATGAAACTTTCGTTTATCAACGAAATTGCCGACTTCTGTGAGTTGGTTGGCGCTGATGTTGCGGATGTTGCAAGGGGCATGGGGCTTGATTCGCGCATTGGATCAAAGTATCTGGAGGCGAGCATTGGGTTTGGCGGGAGCTGTTTTGGCAAAGACGTCCACGCGCTCGTTATGAGGGCGCAAGAGGAGGGGTATGAATTCCGTACGATAAAAGCGCTCATCGCGGTCAATGAACTCCGGTATTTGACTGTTATAAAAAAGCTGAAAAAACATCTTGGATTGCTCAAGGGAAAAACGATTGCCGTTCTTGGCCTGGCATATAAGGCGGGAACTGACGACGTGCGCGATTCACAGGCGCTCCGTATTATTCTTGAACTGCTCGATGGCGGCGCCCAGGTGCGAGCATACGATCCGAAAGCAATTGAGAATTTTAAAAGGGTATTTTCTCGTGCGGGTGATATGACATTTGTTGACCATGCGCAAGATGCGAGCGAAGGCGCTGATGCCCTTCTTATTCTTACCGAATGGAGCGAATTCAAGGATCTCGATCTTGCGGCGCTTAAAACAAAAATGTCCGGCAACCTGATCGTTGACGGACGGAATATTCTGAATCGGAAAACAGTCGAAGTCGCGGGGTTTACGTACGAGGGGATTGGACGCTAGGACGTCTTTTCATCTGGAATCCCAAGGAGCTTTTGAAGCTCCTTTTTTCTCTCCTCGCCTGCAAGCCCCTTGATTGCCGGGAAGAGCTGTTCCAGAGCCAGCTGAATGAGCGCATCGCCCTCGACCACATCATCATGAGTATTAAGCGACTGACTAAGAACTTTTTCTTTTAGTGCTTTCGTCCTGACAAGAAAGCCATCTTCAGTGGCTTTATCAAAAAAATTAAAATTTGCCAATCGCTCCACCCAGCTCGTAACCGCGGTAAACCATGCTCGCCTCAACTTGTTTTTCCAGTAGCGTAGAAAAAGATCCTTTTTTTCATCATCAAGATATCGAGCACCGATTTCTTTGATCTTAAGATCAATTTCCTCCTTTTCCTCGTCAGTCAGAAGAAGCCATTTTTGCGCACCCTCAATAAGGCCCTTCTCCTTGTCTGATAAAAACTTTTTTCTGCCCAAGGAAATGATGGTACGCAATCGCTCGATCTCTTCCGGATTTCGAACCGCATAGCTATGTGCCCCACTCATGAGCACGGCCGGGTCGTCAGAATGTTCGTATGCAAGCGCGACAACCTTTTTAATAAAATAATCCTGCTCCGGAAAAGACAAGAAGGCATCTGAATCTTCTTTTTTGTTGTAGAAGCAGTCAAATAAAACGCGGCTTATTTGTGTGCGAATCTCCTCCTTCCGTTCTGGCGCCAATTCAATTCTTTTTTCCGGAGCACGGATCACCGGACTATCATGGTCAGCCATAAAAAGGGCGACAATACTAATGTTTGATACCAAGTTTTTTCTCAAGCTCTCTCCGATCAAATTTTTCTTTACCGTCCTTTTGTATTTTTTTTGTTGAGGGGTACAGCGCCATAAGCACCCGCTCGATGAGTTGCTCTGTTTTGCGCGCATCTCTCCGCAACGAATCTGAAAACTTTTTGTCGCCAAAAGGTATATACCCCTCCGTTGTCCCAGTTTCTTCAGCGCGCTTCGACATTATCTCTCGATATTTTATAAAACGCTCTGAAAGTTCGTGCGCCTCATTATAAAATTGCTCGTACTCCGGGCTCAATGATTTTAGCAAATGAATAGCCCCACTAACTCCACCCATGTAATTGCCGGTGATTTTATTTCGCCAGAGAGAATACAACTCCACCTCCCCTGTACCCGCTTTCCCTTGCCCAATTCTTTGTCGAATACGGTCAAGGTTGTACCCTCTATTGAGATCCTTATCAAAGTACTGCATTTCCAATTCACGTCTCCTGTCATCAATCGCGTCGTTCAAGCGCACTCCACGGACATTAAGACCGCGTGTTACTGCCGGATAGTACCCCCAATAATATCTAAATTCATAGAGCAATCTGGCTTGGTCATGAATAATCTCATCCCGCTTTTCTGGTGGAAGAAGCTTCAAGTCAAGCTCGTCTTCTTGTTCCTCAACCTCTCTTTCATCCTCCGCGTTCAACTCATCATTAATCTCCTCTATTGTTCTGCTGGGATAGAGTTTCGCCAAAAAATCATTTATAAAAGAAAGGACGACGCTCGCGTCTTTTGGTGTCGGCGACTCTGATGCCTCTAGCATTGATTCAATTCGCACAATTTCCTGGATTGCCCATGGTATGGAGAGGGCATCGTTATGATGGGCACCACCGACTAGCGCCCTTCGGACAGAGATAGCGAAATTCTCTATCATTTCTTTTATGATAGCGCTCCTCTCATCCTCCTGGAGGTCTTCGCTTTCAAGCCCCTCGAGATCATTTTTAAAGGCAGCGTGAAGACCCAGCAAATGGACCGCAATAATTCTTCTCTCAACACTTATCACCGACTCTTCAGTAGTATCAACAATAGGCGATGGCGTGCCCGGTATTTTTGATTCATTAAGCATAATTCTGACAGTAATTCTCTTCAGAAAACCTCTTTTTGATAGCACTCACGACACGCAATCTTTTCATATCCCCACGTTTCCGGATAATACGTCTTAAGAGGCGAATGACAAAAGAAACATAGCACATCTCGCGCCTCCGTTGCAAGGAGGTAGTGATGACGCTGTCTGTTGCGTTCGTCGGGGTACGTGCGAGGGAGGGGGATCCCATGCTTTTTATAGAACTCAAGCTCTTGTTTAATGATTTTAAATGGCCTGCCAGTGAGTGGACATTCATATAC
>CAYJLM010000088.1:0-3711 GCA_964370875.1 uncultured Gammaproteobacteria bacterium
ATGACCTCGTTGTTCCAGTCCTCCATCCCCTGAAAAACATAATGAGAGATTTGTTGAATTAATGACTAAATATCAAGAACGATCTGAATAGCTTTGCGCTTTCACATGAGGAGTAGAAATATGAATAAAAAATTAGATAACAGGGGTTCTATTTGGCGAAAATGGGATTTTCATGTCCATACCCCAGCATCACATGGTTTTATTGGGACATGGGAGCAGTTTGAAGTTCAGCTTAAAAGTTCGGAAGCCGAAGTAATAGGCATTAATGATTATTTTTCTGTCGCAGGATATAAGAGGATTAAAGAAAGAGTCGATATCGGTGCATTAGAGATTGGGGATAGGACGATACTGCCCGTTGTAGAATTTCGCATGAAAGATATTCTTGCGAATAGAAATTCAACAAGAAGCGGAACTAATATTAATTTTCATATTATTTTCGATAACGCTATTCCGATTATAAAGGTAGAGACATTTATAAAAGGGCTGTCTGTTGAGAGTACACAAATTGCTGATAATTATGAGAACCCAGAATATTTGAGAGAGACAGCAAAAGTATCTTTCGACGAAGTAACTAATAGTTTAGAAAAAAATCCTGATTTTAAAGACAAATTTTTAGTACTATTGCCTTATGACGAACATGGTGGAATCGGTGGTATTAATCCAATGACAGATAATCTCATTAAGAAGGGTTTTGTTAGAAAGGCACATATTCTTGGTTCGTCTAACAAAAAGGAAGTAGATTATTTTCTTTGGAGATCAGAAGTCAACGAAAATGGTGAAGAGAAAATTACACAAGAGGAATTCCATGAATGGTTTACTACCAAAAAACCATGTATAAAGGGTAGTGATTCACACAATCATCGGTACCCGATTGGCAAGCTACAAAATGCTGACTCCCAACCGATAGATAAGTATTGTTGGGTTAAGGCTGAGCCAACATTTGAGGGGTTAAAGCAGGTTGTTTTTGATCCTGAGTCGAGAGTTCATATCGGTACTCTTCACCCGGCGCAGCCGACAAATTTTATTGATAGCATACTTTTTAACATTCCGCTTCATACAGAAATAATTGTTGGGCATAAGAGTGATGAAAGCAAAGAGATTTTTTGCTTTGAGGGGCTGAATCAAAAGTTTTTCCTTAGCCCTTATTTTAATTGTTTCATAGGTGGGCGAGGATCTGGAAAGAGTACGATATTAAATTTTTTGGGGCAACACTCAAAGGACACTATATCGTCAAAAACATTTTGGAATAAAATTTCGCCATCCTTTGACACAGCTGATAAAAGAATTTTTTCTTTCGATGGGGTTGAAATGTTCGAGTATATTGGCCAGGCTGAAGTAGAGAGCTTTGCCACCAATCAGGAGGCTTTCACTGCTGCAATTTATGAGCGTGCGAATATTCTAAGTGATGGAGCTTTAGAAAAAAATAAAAATAAATTGCATACCCTTCTAAACAATATTACTCTGTTCAGGAACATAATTCAAAATGCTGAAGACCTTAAAAAAAGTTTTAGTGAAAAACAAAAGGAAAGGAGAATGTTAGAGAATAGCATTAAAATTACTGAAAGCACGAAATATGAAAATATCATTGATAAAATTACGATTAAAAGCAAGCAGAAGCAAAATTTAGAAAACTGGCGAACAACCATTAATGAATTGCGCGAAGTAATAGATGTATTAAATAATGAGCACCTCTATTCTGGTTTGGAACAAGAAATTGACGACGATTTTTTTATCAATGATCCGGAAAATAGAGATATCGCAACGGGATATAGCAGTGCCTATAAGAGTGTTAAGTCTCACATTGACTTGATAAAAGAAATTCTTAGCAAAAAAAAATTTAAGGAGTTAGAAAAACGAGAGGATAGTATCTCTATTGAGATAGAAAAATATGAAAAGGAACTTTCGGAGCTCCTAAAAAAATCTGGGTTGTCAGAAGAAAATGTCTTGCAAATGAAGGGGGCACCGCAGAAACTCGTGAAGATAAATGATGAGTTATCTAACATCTCGAAAAGATTGGAAGATAAGAATAGGGAACTTGAAAACTACAAACATGTCATTGCAGATTCCGTGCAGGCAAAATTAGACTACGAGAGAGTTATTGATAGTTCAATTATGCCACTTATTACAATGCTAGAATCGCAGGCTAGTGAAAATAAAAAGAAAGATATCAAAAATATTGGGTTGAAGTATTTTTTTGATGATGAAATGGCGTGGCAGGATATTGCAGAGAGCTTTTATAAATATTTTTCGCCACTGCGAAAAGACGATGGAGAAAGACAAGATTCACTTAAAAAATACATTATTTCCCATAAAGACATTTTTTCTCAAGATCAGCAAGAAATAAAAACTCTATTAATCAATGAAGAGAATAAGAGCGGCTATATTAAATTCTTGAGTGAAGTATTTTTGGACACCACCAACTTTCAAATATTTCAGACTATTCGTGATGGTCGAATAAATGATGTGTCAACATATAGACGGATTCAGGTTTTGTATGATGGTCAAGACATCAAACGAGCGTCTTTCGGCCAAAGGTGTACGGCAGTTATGGTAATTTTACTTTTGTTCGGGAACTATCCCTTAATTATTGACGAGCCTGAGGCCCACCTCGATGGCCCATTAATAGCTAACTACCTCGTTCCTTTGATAAAGAAAAAAAAGCATGACCGACAAATTATTTTTGCTACTCACAATGCGAATTTTGTTATTAACGGGGATGCTGAAAAGATTTTTATTCTTAAAAACGATACGGGCACCACAAAAATAATCGAAACGACGATTGAAAATCTGAATAATAGGGAGGAGTTATTAAAATTAGAAGGCGGTAGAGATGCTTTTAGAAAGCGTGGGGAAAAGTTAAGTATTTAATACGTTTTTTTACCGTGTTGACATCCGAACAATTCAATGAGTTTAGGGCATTAATGAAGAACCATGTAGGATAAGAAGCTTATAGTAAAATGAGCGACAAGGAATTGATGGATAGTGTCGTATCGCTTCTTGCTCTTGTGCGGGCGGTCTAAAAGCCAATTACAAAAGAAGAGTATGAGAGATATTGTCAAAAAAGATAAAATTAAGTGGTCCGAAGAGGGAATGCGCAATATCCTTGGCTTTTCCGAACTATTGCGTAAGGTTGATAGAAGGATAAACTCACGGCACTACAAAGAGAAAGTAAGAAAAGCTACGCCCCAGCCATAACCACCTGTAGGGTTTGGATGGAATTGGTGATATATTCCCTCTGGTCAACCAATTCTGAAAGCCACGCAATGGGGCTACCAAAAGGGATTTCTCATCACGAGAAGTCCTTTTTGTTTTGTAGGCGATAAAGAATATTCAGTTTAAACCCTTGAATGTATGTCTTAGGCATGATATTATTTGCATATGAATGGATTAAATCCCCATATTCAAAAAGCATTTGATTGGCTTGTCCAAGAGAATGGTGCTGGACTCCTCACGTCCGAGGAGCTTTGTGTTACTCGCGATGTTTTTCAGGCACGGTTAGAAAAGATGAATATTTTTTTGAAGAATGAACAGCGGCTTGATGCGATCGCATCTTTGGTTGCGGTTATAGTCGGAGAAATCGGAAATAATGCATTTGATCACAACCTGGGTAATTGGAGAGATGAGGCTGGATTGTATTTCACCTATGATATTTCTTCAAGACTCGTTGTGCTTGCTGATCGGGGGCTCGGAATCCAGACAACATTAAAACGG
>CAYJLM010000088.1:3721-6630 GCA_964370875.1 uncultured Gammaproteobacteria bacterium
AATACAAAATGATTGTGAGGCTTTAATGATAGCCTTGAAAGAGGTGGTTACGAGTAGGGCGCCAGAAAAACGAGGCAATGGTCTTAAGCTTGTAGAGAAATTAGTGCTTGCACAGAATATGGAATTGGATATATATTCAGGAGCTGGGCACTATACTATCAAGCAAGGACAGACGGCATGTTCTGGAGAAGAAAGAATCTATCAAGGTGTTGTTGCAGTATTAAAATTTTAAGTATATGCGCATTGAGATAAAAAAACTTGGAACGGTATTAAGTTCGCGTCCCGCAGGTAAGGAGGCGTTGTTGGCTGTGCGAGCGAGTCTTCTTCGCGGTGTAGAGAAAACCGAAGAACTTGAGCTGGACTTTGATGGCGTTGACGTACTTACTCCATCATGGGCAGATGAATTCGTGACGCCACTATCCGATGAATGGGGAGACAAGCTTCGCTGTGTACATACTGATAACCCTTCCGTAAAGGTAACTCTCGAATTTTTAAAGGAAATTTCACCAAAGTAAAAAAGCTCAGACTTATTCCACTGCCGAGCCAGTTCTGAAGGCCACTCAATGGGACCACCAAAAGGGATTTCTCATCACGAGAAGTCCTTTTTGTTTTGTGGGATGAAACGATCACTCAGACATTGATTTAAAATCATATTTGCGCCATACTCAAAAAGGAATTTACCCGTACCATTAATACACTGTCGTAGCGGGGGTATTTTATTACGTACGACTTATTTCACACCGTATGACGATTTCCAACTATGTTACTCGTGCGACTCTTATTGGGTTCTTTGTTGTAGCTATCTTTTTTTCCAGCATCATTGCTTTTGTTACTGATTGGTGGTGGTTTGCTGAAGTGGGGTACACTCAAATTTTTCTTACTTCCCTCATTGCGAAAAGCGCGTTGTTTTTTGCAACTAGTTTTTTTGTTGCGATATTTTTACTTATCAATTTTCTCCTTGCAACGCGTTTGAAAATATTTTGGACGGCGACAGTACCCGAAGCGCTTCTGGGTCGGCAGATAAGGCTGGACAACCAGATCGTGAAAAAATTGGCTGTTGTGGCAAGCTGTGCAATTGGTGTTTTTTTCGGGCTCGCGGCGGCGGCGAGTTGGCAGGATGTGTTGAAATTTATTTCAAGGAGTTCCTTTGGTTCATCAGACCCCATTTTTAATCAAGATATCGGTTTTTATATTTTCTCTCTCCCTGTTTTGCAAGCGAGTCTTGGTTTTGCGAAAACACTTGTTATATTCGCGCTTGTTGGGTGCGCGCTTATTTATTTCTTGCGCGGTATTTTTTATTTCGTAACCCACATATCAAAAAGGCAACTACACATTGAGCCTTCGGCGAGAATCCATCTTGGGATATTGCTCGCATTCTTTCTTCTTATCATCGCCGGTGAGACGGCGCTTTCCCGTTTTTCATTGGTGACAAATCAGAGCGGTTTGGTATTCGGAGCGACATATACAGACGCTACACTAAAGATTTTCATGCAGTGGATTTCTACGGGTTGTGCCGTGCTTGCCGCATGCGCGGCACTAGTGTGGGCATGGAAAGGGAAGATGACAGTGCTCGCCGCCGCTGTTTCTCTCTTTATTGTTGTAGGATTTGTCGGGCCAATATTCCCGTCCTTTGTTCAGAAAGTGATCGTTGCCCCCAATGAACTCGTAAAGGAGACGCCGTTTATTAAACACAATATTTCGGCTACGCGGTCTGCGTTTGCGCTTGATAAAATTGAGGAGCGCGAAATATCGGGTGATAAGCCGATTACCGCGAAAGATATTCAAGCCAATGATCTTACGGTTAAAAATGTGCGGCTGTGGGATAGGAAACCGCTTTTGTCCACTTTTTCTCAAATACAGGAGATCAGGACCTACTACGAATTTGCCGAAGTCGACAATGATCGCTATATCATCGATGGGGAAATCCGTCAGATCATGCTTTCTCCTCGAGAGTTGGCGGCCGGTAGCTTGCCGAATAGAAACTGGATCAATGAACGGCTAACATTTACGCATGGGTATGGTGTTGCTGCCGGGCCGGTGAATCAGGTTACTCCGGAGGGGCTGCCGGTTTTGTTTGTTAAGGATTTGCCGCCAAAATCAGATGTGAAAGAGCTAGAAATAACTCGCCCCGAAATATATTTCGGCGAGCTTTCGAACGATTATGTTATTACGAAGACAAAATCCCTTGAGTTCAACTATCCGAAAGGTGAAGAGAATGTGTACGCTACTTACGAGGGTACGGGCGGAGTGGAGATGAACTCGCTTCTCAAACGCATCTTTTATGCAGTCAAATTTCAATCCCTAAAGCTGTTTTTATCCAATGATATAACGTCCGAAAGCCGGATCCTGTATCACCGCACCATTCTTGAGCGAATCGCGAAGATTGCGCCGTTCTTAACTCTCGATAGTGATCCGTATAGCGTTATCGCCGACGGAAAGGTGTATTGGGTTGCCGATGCCTACACCACAAGCGACCGCTATCCGTATTCCCAACCGCAATTGCTACACGGCGAGCGGGTAAATTATATACGAAATTCGGTTAAAGTGGTTGTCGATGCGTATAACGGCAGTGTTGTTTTCTACCAAGCAGACACGACCGATCCGATCCAGAAAACGTATGCCTCGATGTTTCCGGAAATGTTCCGCCCGTTATCAGAAATTCCGGAAAGTATCGCATCTCATTTGCGCTACCCCGAAGATATTTTTACTCTGCAAACTACCGCATATTCGGTTTACCACATGGATGACCCGCAGATTTTTTATAACAAAGAAGACCAGTGGGAAATTCCGGCCGTTGCGTTAGAGGGGGAGGGGGTAACAGATGAGATTTTACCAATGCAACCGAGGCATATTATTATGAAATTACCGGGAGAGAAAAAAGAGGAATATGTTTTGATGCTCCCCTTTAC
>CAYJLM010000089.1:0-6617 GCA_964370875.1 uncultured Gammaproteobacteria bacterium
TTGATCGACTCTCTTGTTCCTTTTCTTCTTTTGTTAATAATACGACAAAGTCAAATAAGAAATACAATAAAATCATGGGACCCGGCGTATCGAACGCTGTCAAGTTCTGCAAAATGTAAGCAAAGAAAAAAAGCGCGACGATGCCATATCCCATGCGCGCGGACATGCCGGATTCACGAGAAAACTTTTTCCACAACAGCCGCCACGAGACGATCCATGGCAGTAGATAGGCAAGCAAACCAATACTACCCGTCGTTGCCAGTACATTCATTACTTGATTGTGCGCCTGGTCATACCATGCGGAAGGAAATAACACCCCGTAGTCGTGTGGTCGCACGTACGTTGAAAAGATATACGAATAGTTATTCGGCCCCCAGCCAAATAGTGGCCGAGCCGTAAACCCCTGAAATGCTATATGGGACAGCTCAACGCGTGCGGGATCCTGGAATGTCTGATAAACAACCCTCTGCAATCCGGGACTGATATGTTCGCGAGACCATACTGCACCACTCCCTGTCTGAAGCCAAAAAAATAGTCCAACGACACACGCTACCAGTATGCCAAGGGACGAGAGGGATACGATCCGAAACTTCTTTGATAGCGCCCCAAACGACAGGATCGCAAGAAAAAGACACAGAGAAATAACCAACGTCAACACCGCCGATCGTGTACCGGTGAAAAAAAGTGCCCCGGCAAATACACAGCAAAAAAAACCTAGCATGATCTTCGAAAAATACCCCCGTTCTCTAACGCACAGATAGCCTGCGACGCAGATACTCAGAAGAAGATACAGGGCAAGGTATATTGGATTTCCAAGCGTGGAATAGATACGCCCCAATGTTGGGTCGTAATGTGCCCCGCCCATGCCTATTGCTTGCGCCAACCCAACCAGCAGTACCGCGACAGAAACGGCAACACTTGTCCACATCTGCATCCGCCATTCCTTCCATGACCGAAACACCGAAGCAAGCACGATAAACCACGCAAAAAAATGTACATAGGTGATGTTACCGGTCATCCACTGGGCTGTTGACCACCACGAACGCACTACATCAACGCCAATGAACGACACTAACACCAGTACCCCTATCCACACCGACTGCGCCTGCACGAGCCTATTACTCCAGTCAACCCGATAGCGCGTGTCAAGAAATTGCAGAATAATATACGCCCCCAAAGACAACTCGACAAGAAACTGAAAAACAATGATTTTTGAAAATGTATATGGATAGATCGTACTCCCGTCAACATAGAGCGGCAGGAGCAAAATCAGTGCCGAGCTGATTCGGATAATCCACAATAGGTATTTTTTCATAATTCTTGACAATCACTTTTTTGTATCATTGAGCAGTGTCATCCCGGGCTCGACCCGGGATCCAGTGCGTCAAACAATTCTCTTTCGCAATCCTGCCATTAGTATGCTTTCCATTTTGAATACCGAGCGAACGGGCGATACAAAGACTACGCAAGATAAAAAAACTTTTTTACACAACAAAATCAAGATACGACTCGCGCGAGATAAGGTCGGTGCTACTCGTTGGATATTCTTTTAAGAACTGATTCGTTCCGCTCTTTGCGGTTTCGGACCATTTTATTTCAAACGCAGAAAGATGACCGCCCGCCTCTTCTATCAAATCAACTTCCTTTTGGCTGTACGTTCGCCAGAAGTAATAATTCTTTTTTTGTTGCCTATATGCATCGCGCTTTATGCGCTCGGTAATGACAAATTGTTCCCAAGCGTCCCCCTTATCTGATCGCACATCGTAGGAATTAAAATTTTTGATCAACGCGTTTCGAATACCAATGTCATAAAAATATATTTTTCGCGTTTTTGAAATTTCTGTCCGCGGATTTCGACTCATTGCGGGAAGGGGAAATATCACGAAACTTTTTTCGAGAATATCGCAATAGCGCACGACGGTTTTTTGGTCTATTCCAACAAGTGATCCCAGTTCCGTATAAGAAACCTCATGCCCAATCTGCAACGCAAGAGCCGTAAGCAGTTTTCGCAACTGTTCGGGATTGCGAACCTGTTGGTACTCAAGCGCATCTTTGTAGAGATAATCTCCGGCAAGCTCTACCACGTACTCCTCTTTTTCCTTGGCATCCGACAATTCTATAGTATGCGGATAGCTGCCAAAGCGAAGCAGTTCACCAAGATATGAATCGGTTGCTATGGGATTATGTTTTTCTTGTTCGTGCAGTTCCAACACGCTGATTGGATACAAGACAAACGTTTTCTTCCTTCCTGTCAACGGTTCTGATACCTCATTGGACAAGTCGAATGAAGACGATCCGCTGACAATCACACGTTTCTGGGGCATCTCGTCAACAATCATTTTTAATACGAGACCAATATTTCTAATGCGCTGCGCCTCGTCAAAAACAATTGTCTCAGCGTGAGCAAGAAGTCGCTTGAGTGCGCTCAATCCGATATTTGTAAACCGTTCTCGGACATCGGGATCATCACAATTATAAAATGCAACTTCCTCATTGCGCCGTGCCATGACATCCTTAATGAGTGTCGTCTTTCCCACTCGGCGCGGACCCAAAAGAATAATGGCGCGACCGGGAATAAGCGAACGCTCAACAAGTGGCTGAATTGTGCGAGTTATTTTTTTCATAGTCGATTCCATAAAAATAACATATTCCCGTAATTCTGTCAAATTACAGGAATATACTCCTGCAATTTGCTCTTTCTACCGACTCGCAATCCGTCTACAACGAAACATTTATAAGTACCCGCCACGCCAAAAACCGAACAGGCGGAATGGGGACAAATAATTGTCATCCCGGGCTCGACCCGGGATCCAGCGCGTCAAACAATTTTCTTTCACTGTCCTGCCATCGGTATGTTCTCCTGATGAAACCGCGGGCACTATTTCCCAGCTTCATCCTTTCTTCTTTGTCCCCGAGCAGTCTGACGATAGCATTGGCAATATCTTCATCAGATTGTGCTACGGCAAGATACTTGTCTGTAGCCCCTTCTATTCCCTCAACCACAACAGGCATCGTAACGACAGGCAGGCCAAGTGCCATTGCTTCAAGCACCTTATTCTGAACTCCTGATGCTGTGCGCAGGGGCGCGATGATAACAGTCGCGCGACAAAGATACGCGCCAATATCATCAACACAGCCCGTTACCTCAATGGCATCATTCTGCAACCGCAAAACGAGTTTGTGCGGATATGCCCCTACGATAATCAGACGCACTGACGGTACACGTTTTTGTATGGCGGGAAAAATCTCACGAACAAAATACGTAATCGCGTCCACATTGGGATAATAGCTCATATTGCCGGAAAAAACGAGAGTCGGAGTGTCCGGCTCTGTCCGCTCGCGTGTTAATAGTTCTTCCGATACGCCATTGGGAACAATACTCAATTTTTCTTCAGGAACGCCACACTGCCTTGACAGCCACCGCGCATCGCGGCCACTCGCGACAATACATCTATCGAATTCCTCAGCGATATTCTTTTCATACGCTCGCATCCGTGGATATTCAAAAAAAGAAAACCACCCCCAAAAACCTTTGGGACGCTGATGCGGCGCGTACAACAGCGAATATGCATCGCTGTAATCAAGTATTTTTGGTATCGAAATGCCGCGCGCGTATTCCCCCGTCCGCGCGAGATGACAGAAAAGAATATCATAGCGCGCGCTTTGTTCTCTGACATACCGACGCACCTCACCGAATGTATAGTACGCCGTATGAGCCGGTAATCCGCGTACTAAGTTCCACGCTCGTTCACTTTTTTTCTTCCAGCCCTGTTGCGGAATATGTATGACACGACCGACGGGTAACGACGCATCCTTATGACCCTCTTTAATTGTCATCCCCGACCCAGATCGGGGATCCAGACCAGGAAAATCCTCAAATACAAGCAAGTCAATGGAATACCGCTTCGCCAGCATCGAAATCAAATAAAACGCGCGCACCCGATCCCCGCTCACAAGCGGATAGGGGTATTTGGTTGTGATAAATAATAGCTTCTTCGTCATGCCTATTTTTTTACTTTTTCAACAACGTCATAGAGCTGATTTTCAAGATTATCGATACACATTTTCATGTTCCAATTCTGCTCAACGTACTCCCGCGCTCCTCTTCCCATTGAATGGGATAGCTCCGGATCATCAATGAAGCGTGTTAGTAACGCGCCTAATTTCTGAGGATCATCTTCTGAAAGCAAAAAACCATTTACTCCATCCCGAATTGTTTCACGAACCCCTCCCTCTGCAATCGCCACAACAGGCGTACCACAGGCGTTCGCCTCAAGCGGCGCAAAACCAAATGGTTCAAGCCGAGATGTATAAACCATAGCAACGGCTCTGCTTAATATGGCGATAACCTCTCCATCACTTATATTTATTTTTGGAATAAAATCGACAACAAGATTATGGGCAAGCATCTTTAGTTTATCCAGCTCTCTACTCGCGCGATTACCAATCCAAATAAGGGACGGCCGTTTTGATTTTTCAATTGCTGCCAGTGCCCTGATCGCCCTGTCAATACCTTTAATGAAGTTTATTTCTCCAAGCCCGACAACAAATCCATCTTTCGACTGCGCCTGATTCCTATAATAATTTACATCAACCCCAAGATAGCACACGCGCGATTCAAGTCCATATGCTCGCAATATACTTTCACGGCTATAAAGTGAGTTAGTCAGTATTCTGTCAAAATGTTTTGCGTACTCAATCTCATATCGCGCTTGCAATCGCAATCCCTTTAGGAGGTATCGCTGGCGGATGCTGTTCTTCAAAAAGTGATATGACCATTCAAAATCTTTTATTTCCTTTGGCGCTATCCACGGCAGCTCTGGTTGTGCTTCGTAGAGCGATCTGAATGGCTCACCCAGATAAAGCACTGATGGGACATTGCTATATTTCGCAAGTGGAGAAGTTCTAAAAAATTTGCATGCATTTACATACAAGACATCAAAATGATCCCCGCTCATCTCCCTTGCGCACAATGATGCATGATTCTCCATTACGCGCATTAGCGATTTCATTGTTTTTGATGAACGCACAGCTCGTTCTGCGCCGTACGGCAACTCCACATTTACAACATGCTCTTTTATGAGCGCGCTCAATGGAAGGAACTCCTGGTCTGCAGTATGCGGACACCAGGATTCAACATGATGCCCCCTTTCGATCAGCCCATTTACGTGATAATAGAGCTGCCTCTTCCCTCCGCCGCTTGGGAGATTGTGCCATATGGCGATACGTAATTTTCTTTTGTAATTTTCTCTCATAAAATTTAAAAAACTTCGCTTTTACACACTTCCAAATACCGATGGCCAAACTTTTGATCCGGCTCAAGATAATTCCCTTCTGCCCACTCATTCCATGATTTAATAAAAATAATTTTTTTATCCAAATCCCTCCCAACTATTTGGTTTATCGCCGACTTCAGATGTTTTCTAAAAAGCTCTGGCGTAGAATCAAAAAGTACAACACCATTCACCCCGCATCGAGCCGTATTGTCCCAATTTGGAACAATACACGGAAACTCGTCAGTTGCTATATTTAAATCACCGGAATATTTAATATAGTCGCTATAATTAAAGACTATCGGTTTTGCAAGTTTATTTCCAATCCTCTCCTTCAATGATCGTCCCGTAAGCTCCAATATAATACGGTTCACGAAAGAATTAGGTGTCTGAAAAATTTTCAAACCATAATGAAATGTAAATCCTGGATTATGAGGAGTTGCCGCATCAAATCCATTTTCTCGCGGGCTCCAATCTTGTGTTTCCTTATTACCAATAAGATATAAACCTTTCAGGCCCTCTTTTTCAGCTAGCGCCCTCCAATGATCCGTAAAACGCTTCGGATCCGGCAACAGGTGGGGTTTATAGATAAAAAAAAGCGGCTTTCCATCTGCGCGCATATATCGAGCATCCCTGAATGCTTCGAGCAGCGCATAGAAATGGCTTCTCTCATCATCAAACCCCGGATACGTTTGTTCAATAAGCGTTTTGCCTGGCGCTCCATGCCAAATACCTGTCCAACTATCGTTTGCCCACCCCAAACAAAATGGAAAATCGGGCTTACCACTTGCAAGGACATCATTAAATGGTCTTTCCAGCAATCGCTTTCCGGCAAACCAATAGTGCCAATAGCAGAATCCTTCGATTCCATATTCCAATGCCAGATTTGCCTGAGCTTCTCGTGTTTCCGCAAGTCGCAAGTCATAATAACCAAAATCAGCAGGAAGGCGTGGCTGATAATGCCCGGCAAACATAGGACGCGCCTTTGTGACGTTTGTCCACTCCGTAAACCCTTTTCCCCACCACATATCATTCTCCGCAACCGGATGATATTGGGGAAGATAAAAAGCAATCAATCGAATTTTCATACGATTATTTTCACTCTTGCCAGCAGGGTGATTTTCTGACATTTAATAAAACTTACCACTACTAAGTAGCAATTATTCCGAACATATCAACATGGGGCGTATCAGCAATACAAAAAAACAGTCGCGTCGGTAAAATTTACCCCAGTGCATTAAACCATTGACTTAAGATTTATAATAATGACGAGGGTGATATCCGCCTTGCTTATCTTGTAAAAATATTCTATTCTTTAATTTAGAAATTGGCAATTCACTGTAC
>CAYJLM010000090.1:0-6556 GCA_964370875.1 uncultured Gammaproteobacteria bacterium
GTCGGCGAATAGCGGGGTTGGTGAGAATAAGGTGACGCTTGAGTGTGAACTGACGGGGGGAGAAAATGGTATTACCCTCAACTTTCGCTATCTTCTTGACGGGCTCTCTCATATGGAATCACAGCATATTAGTATTGGTGTTGTAGACACCCAGAACCCGTGTGTGTTGCGGCCGGTTGGTGATGAGACGTTTATGTACCTTATTATGCCCATTCGGGAATGAAGAGAACGGGCATCTTATGAGGGTATTTATGTAGTTATATGGAGAATATAAGTAAGCTCTTTAAAGGAGAGCAGCTTAACCCTGAACAAGAAGGGTTTATTGAGGGAGTTATAGAAATCTCAATATCTATTATTAAGACACTCCAAGAAAGTGGAGGGAAAATGGCCCCGGCCACTCAAGGGCTCACAGGAGAAATGGCGCAGCTTGCGGTGGGAATGGCGGGCCTTATCTTGAAAAACCCGGAAAGTATAAAGAAGTATTTTCCTGAAGAGGTAGAACTATATTGCAGGGAGGCACCGAAGCTTATTAGTAAACTAAGCGATCTTTTTCTGTCACTTGAGGGTGAGGATAAATAAAAAAACCGCGGAGCACCCGCGGTTTTTTTGTGTCCTGCCTGGGCGCGCTACTTCTCTTGTCGGTGATAGAGGTTGTAAAAATGTGAGCGGGTATTTTTTGAAAGCTCGGTGAACGTACCATCCTCTACAATCCTCCCCCCATCAAACACATAGAGGTGATCAA
Source organism: uncultured Gammaproteobacteria bacterium (assembly GCA_964370875.1). Taxonomy (GTDB): domain Bacteria; phylum Patescibacteriota; class Patescibacteriia; order JACQRZ01; family JACQRZ01; genus JACQWH01. Next base: position 743 of record CAYJLM010000090.1, read on the forward strand.
CGTTTTGAAGGGTGGAGACCCTGTGGGCAATAATAATAACAGTTTTTCCTGTGAGCTGTGTTTCAATCGCTTCCTGAATGCGCGTTTCAGTTTTTGTGTCCAGGGACGACGTTGCTTCGTCAAAAATCAAAATATCTGAGTCACGGCAAATCGCCCGCGCAATGCCAACGCGCTGGCGCTCCCCGCCGGAAAGATGGTATCCCTTCTCACCGACAAGGGTATCAAGCCCATTTGGCAGTCCCGAGATCACGTCGCGTAGTTGAGAAATCTCAATGGCCTTTTCAATATTCTCCTCGCTGATTCTTTTCATGAGTGTGATGTTGTCCCGCAGAGAAAAATTAAAGATCTCTGTCTCCTGTAATAGTAGCGTTACGTGGTGGACCTGTTCTTCGCGGGTGATGTCATAAAACGAGGTTGTCCCAACCAGATATCTACCACCAGAAATTGAGTACAGACCGGCAAGGAGCTTTGCCAGTGTTGATTTTCCACTTCCGGTTTTGCCCACAATACCGATGTGGGAATTTCGCGGAATGGAGAGTGATACCCCTGAAATGGATGCCCTGTCTTCCCCGTAGGAAAAGGACACCTCGTCCAGTGTAAGTGCGTTCCACGCGGCGGGAAATTTTTTCTTGCCCGAGACCCCGGTGAGGGGTGTCCAAAAAACACTCATCATGCGTGCGATGCCAGACTTTGCATTTAGAATGTTTTCATACATATCAACAATGTCGGCCATATTAAGATGGAGATCCCGGAAGTATCCATAGAATATCACCAGTGCGCCGGCGGTTATATCTCCGGCAATAATGTCAGACCCAACCATGAGAAGGAATGTTCCGTAACCAACCCCGCCCAGTGTCTGAAAGCTCTTCCATAGATTGTTTGAAAGCTCTCTAATCTTTATTTCGTGATCCCTTGTGCGCTCCTCCTTCTGCGCGACATGGCCCCGAAAATCATTTCCCGCGCCTAGCGTCTTTATTGTGACGATATTGCTTAAGCTCTCAATGTATGTGCCGCCCGCACGTTCAAGGGATATATAGTAGAGGTCGTTTTCATGTTGAATACGTCGGTAGAAATGGCGGAGGACTGCCCAGTTGCACAGAACAAAGATAAAAAAGAAGAGAATGTAGTGTGGGCGTAAAAAAATAAACACAATCACTATGCCCAGCAAGGACGTGACCGTACGTAAAATTTCATTTTGAAATGATTTATTAAAAACACGGAGCGCCTCTACCCCATTATGAATCCGTTGAGCCTTTGCGCCGGCGGATTCTTGGAGGTGCCAGGCAAGAGAATGGTCGAGTAGCCGTTCAAACCCATTCACCTTGATCTCGTATAAGATTTCGCTGAGGTAATCCCCCGTTGTTCGCTTTATGGTCAGGCGAAGAAAAGACACCACAACAAAAGAAACACCAAGCCCGATGGTGCACGCGTAGAAAAATCCGAGCGGATCGCCTGGATGGTACGTGCTAAAAAAATCAACAATCAACCCGACAACAAGCGGAGGAACGACCTGGTAGAGGAGCACGATAAAAAGGGCGCTCACGAGAAAGAGGTATTTCCATCGTCGATTCCCCATGAGATACCAATATGCCCGCGCAAGATCACCCCACGAAAAGGGAGCGTCTTGTTTTTTTGATTTGTCTAATCGCACCATATATCTATGCATTGATACGCCGACAGCATAGCATGCCTTTAGTAAATCAACCAAAATACAGGATGCTATTTTTGCAACAGCACATTAATATCCATTTTTGCCTCCTGGGAGGCGCCGGACGTGTCGATACTTTTTATTCGTAGCGCCCGAAAGCCATTTTGCGCTGGCGAGAGGGTTGTTGTGAGGGTGTAGGGCGCTGTTGTGGATGTACCTAGAAGCGTTGAATCGAGATAGTACTCCACCTTACTAATACCCTTTGGGGATGTAGTAGTGACGCTTATGGTAAACGCGGGGTTTGTGATGGTGTCGTTTTCTTGGGGCGATTCTATAGAAAGTGTTTGTGGTGTTTCTGGCGCCACACCCGCACCCTCGATGGACGGGGCACCTTCTTTGATGTTTGACTTGCTCACCCACGCGCGGACTGCGCGTTCCCATTCGGTAAATTGCGGGTCCTGCTCGGGGTGTGCCGGAATAGGTCCTCGCGGGTCATTTTTATCGACATAGAAAAGTGTGTCGTGTATTTGGCGCGTAACACGTTCTTGGATGCGATCAGCGGGGGTTTGATTGTTTGCGAGTTCTCCAGTCGCCGCGTCATATCGTACGCGCACCTCCTGGCCGACAGCCCCGTCGAGAACGCCCTTCCCGGTAGTGATTGGAAGCGGGCGCGTGAATGATTCACCGGCGGTATTGGCGAGCGTTTTTTGCATGTAGTCACGCCATATTGGAGCGGCGAGCTTTGATCCGTCAGCACCCTTTTTCATCGAGGAGTTATCATTGTTCCCAACCCACACTCCCGTGACAATTGTGGGAGTATATCCAACCACCCACGCATCATGAAAGTCGTTGGTCGTACCCGTTTTTACCGCGGCCTCTCGTCCGGAAAGCTGGAGGTAGTTGCGCTCGCCAAAAATATATGCCCGCGCGCCATTGTCTGACAGAACACTGCTTATATTCCGCGCGACCTCAGCATCAAGAGATGTCTTGATTGTTTTTTTCTCAAATTCTTGAAGCACATTCCCGTGCGGGTCTTGCACGCGCAAAATGGCCGCAGGCATTGCGCGGACACCCTCTTGCGCAAATGCAGTATATGCCGCCGCATGTTCGAGGAGTGTCACTTCACCGCCTCCAAGTACCAGCGAGAGACCATAGCGATCCGGGTCTTGAAGGGTTGTATAGCCAAGATTTTTTGCCAGGTCTATAGCAGCTGGCACACCGACGAGGTAGAGCGTTTTTACCGCGGGAATATTCAGCGATCCCGCCAGGGCCTTTTTCATGGTTACGGGGCCATTTTCTTTTAGCGAATAGTTTTCTGGCTCATACGGCTTTTGACCTGTTGTGTCAAAGTTTGTTTTAAAATCAAAAAGAATCGTTGACGGCGTGTAGCCCTTCTGGAATGCCGCGGCATAGACAATTGGCTTGAACGAAGACCCCGGCTGGCGCGGACGGAGAACGACGTTTACATTTCCGTCGATTGATTCATCGTAATAATCTTTTGAGCCAACCATTGCCAGGATTTCACCAGTGCGCGCGTCGAGCGAAACAAGCGCGGCGTTGTGCGCGTTCATGCTCTCATTTTTCTTCCCCCACTCTGTCAGCGCATCTTCTGCGATTTTTTGCTTGTCTACGTCGAGGGATGTTGTAACGGTGAGACCCCCTTCTTCCACGAGTTTTTCTCCGTACGTATCGGTGAGAAGCTCACGCACATACATGACAAAATGCGGTGCGCGCAGGGAATTTTTTTGAGTGCGAAACGCAACCTTTTCCTTTTTTGCGTCGTCCGCTTCAATCTGCGAGATGGAGCCTTCCTGCGCCATGGAGTCGAGAAGCGTCTGTTGCGCCGCGAGAAGCTTGTCGCGATGAGACCCCCACGGCGAAAGATAGGTGGGCGCGCGAGGGAGTACGGCAAGAGCCGCACTTTCGGCCAAAGAAAGATCTTTTACGTCTTTGTCAAAATATGTGTAGGATGCGGCGCGCACTCCATAGGCGGTAGATCCGTAGGGGATTTCATTGAAGTACATTTGGAGGATCTGGTCCTTGCTGAAGCGCTTTTCAATCTGATACGCAAGCACGAGCTCTTTGAGCTTTCGCGAAATTGATTTTTCGTTCGTGAGAAGGGCATTTTTGATAAGCTGCTGGGTGATGGTTGATCCGCCCTGCACCTTGCCACCGCGCAGGACATCCATGAATACGGCGCGAAGAATGCCCTTAATATCAAACCCCTTGTGTTGATAAAAGTTTTTGTCTTCGGAAATGATCGCGGCGTTTTTCAGATAGGTCGGGATCTCATCGAGCGCGACAAGCGTTCGCTGTTGATTGCCGTGGAACTCATAGAGTAGGGTTTTGCCAGTTCGATCGTAGATGCGAGTACTCTGGGGGAGCGCGCGTTCAATAAGACGGTTTGGGTCGGGAAGGTCGCGAGAATACCATCCGATCAGTCCGACGAAAACGATACTTCCCAAGACTGCGCAACCAAGAAGAAAAAAGGCACCGCGCTTGAATGAAAAGAAGCTCTTTCGTCCAGACTTTTTCTGTGACATCTTTCCCGGCGACTGGCGAGGAGAAAGTGTTTTTCTTTTGAACTGCTTATGTTCGTCGTGGTAGTTGTAGGAAACGTACATAGGTTACGTAATGATTGGCATGCTCGACGCGCACAGCGCAATGGCGAGCGCGTCCGCGGTATCGTCGGGCTTTGGGACTTCTTTTAATTTTAGCACACGGGTAATCATTTGTTGCACCTGACGCTTATCGGCCTTGCCATAACCGGTCGATGCAAGCTTTACCTGGAGGGGTGTGCACTCTATGATCGGGATACCGGCGCGTTCGGCGGCAAGAAGGATGACGCCCCGCGCATGGCTTACCTCAATGGCGGTTTTTGAGTTTTTTTCAAAGAATAGCTTTTCTACGCCAATGACATCCGGAGCGATGTCGTGGATAAGCTGAGTGATATCATCAAAAATTTTGAGGAGCCGTTTTGAAAAGAGGGTACCCGGCTTTGTGTGGAGACACCCATAGTTCAGCGCGCTCGGATTTCCCGACGACACGGAGATGGCACCATAGCCGATCGACCCAAACCCGGGATCAATACCGAGGATAATTGAGGAAGATTTTTTTATCATGGTGGGATTCTTTAGAAGTCGCGCAGTCGAGTGCAGTTCTAGGCGCCGGCGCGGAACGGAGAAAGGCGTATATGGAAATACGTCGTCGAGTACCACAGCCGAGCAACAACGAAATGTGCTGACTGCGCGATTTCTGTCATGAGAGGTTAGTGGAGACTGCGGTAACATCATCATGCTCTTCAAGTGCCCCAGCGAGGTGTTCTATTTTTTCCCGCGTTGCATCGTCAGTGGCTACGTGCTCTTTTGGTGCAAGCTCGATTTCGGCAAACGCCATTTCTATTTTCTGCCCGTCGAGAAACTCTTTCACTTTTTGGAAGTCCTCCGGCGTTGTTGTGATGGTGACACCGTCTTCATCCTTCAAAATGTCTTGAGCGCCGTTTTCAATGAGGGCGAGCTCAAGGTCATCGGTGCACGCCTCGCGGGAGATCCCGAGCGTACCGCGTTTTTCAAACATCCAGAGTACACTATTTGCACTTCCCAGATTGCCCCCATTTTTTGAAAGGAGGTGTTTGATCTCCGAAACGCTCCGATTTCTATTATTCGTCAGGGTCTGGATAATAAAGGCAACGCCACTCGGACCAAAGCCCTCGTAGGTGATTTCTTCAAGCGTCTCGCCCTCAAGGTCGCCGGTACCGCGCTTGATGGAGCGCTCAATGTTTTCTTTGGGCATATTGACCGCGCGCGCTTTTTCCATCGCAAGGCGTAGGGAAAAGTTTTTGTCGGGGTCACCGCCCTTTTCACGGGCGGCCAGGGTGATAAGGTGGGCAACTTTTGTAAAAGAAGCCGCGCGTTTTGCGTCAACAACCGCCTTGGCGCGTCGTGTTGTGGCCCATTTTGAGTGTCCGGACATAGTGTTTTGTCATTCCCGCAGAGGCGGGAAGCCAGTGAGTTATGAATACCAGTATACTAAAAAAGCACGATTTTGCAAGGTTTGGGCTTGAAGCAAAATTTGCGTCGTGGTAGGGTTGTTGCAGGTTTCGGCGCTTATATTTCTCGGAGGAATAGAAATGTTTTGGACCATCGATCAGGCGCACAATGCTTACC
>CAYJLM010000091.1:0-6517 GCA_964370875.1 uncultured Gammaproteobacteria bacterium
ATTCTGCGCTCCAATCACGAGCAAAGATCCGGCAAACTCACGCAAGATGTCCCACGCGTCAGAATCTTTCCATTTATTCTCGCGCGCATAGATTATATCAAAATTATCGACAAATTTTACCGCGTATGAATCTTTGGAATAAAATGCGGGGACAAATAAGATCAATGTGCTAACGGGATAGTGCTGAGTCAAACGCAGTACGGTGTCGGCACCCATGCTGGTACCAACGAGAATAAGGGGTTTGGAAAAATGAATTGCATCTATCACCGCCCGTGCTTGACTGAGCCGATCGTCAAGCGAGGATCCAAATATATCCCCGCCAGTCTCCCCTGCGCCAATAAAATCAAACGCCGCAGATGCGATACCCGACTTTGCCAGGTGCTGGCGGAGCATATCGCTGCGCGCAGAGCCAGCCAGTGTCGCACCATGCACGAAAAGAATCCTCGGATCACCTATTCCGTGGATGGTGCCCTTCAATACGGTGGTGGCAAAGGGAACATCAAAAAAGCGCATAAGATTACTTTAATGTCAGTGACAAAAGAATGGCGGCGACCGGCGTAACCGCGAGCCCCACATACTGATGTGATTTTAGTTTCTCCCTATTCAATGTCAATCCCAAAAGTGCCGCAAGGACAATATAGCTTTCACTGATGCTTGTTGCGATGGCGATTGGTATAGACAGCGTGCTATACGCAAATGAAATCCAGGCGATATTATCAATGATGCTTACGCCAAGAATGAGCGGGGCGTGTTTTTGCAAATCATTTTTGAGAAGTGCGAGCTTGCCCGACCGAATAATATAAATCAATAGCACGCTCGCCATACCGAAACTCGTAAACCAGTTTACCATGAGCGGGTGCGATTCTCGCGACCCAACACCAAAAAGGAAACTTGCGCCGCCCATCGCGAGCGTCGCAAGGAGCGCGTATGCAACACCTCTTTCCCATTTGATTGTTTTGAGATGCGACAGACTCTTGAGAGAGGCCAATATAATTCCAATGGTAACAAAAAGGATAAGTAACATCTGAAGATAGTTGAGATGCTCTCCTATGATAAGGGCGCTCAGTGACGCTGTGACAATAATCTCAAACGCATAAATCGGTTCTATTACGGAAATCTTTCCAATGCGCAATGCCTCAAAATCAAACAGCGATGCAAAGAAAATAACCGCTGTGGTCAGGACAAGTAGCATGATGGTGCCGGGGTCACCACCCGCAATGAGTGAAAAAAGATCACGATAGACAAAGGGAAACAGTGCGATTCCCGCAAATGCGGTAATGCAAAAAAGCGCGATAACATTTCCGAACTTTCGCGCGCTTCTCTGAATGAGAAAATCTCCAACCCCCCACGATACCAACGCAATAAATCCAAATCCGATACCCATATCTTATTTTTTCTACCATGATATCCTTATGACCCTAGTTCACGGTTCTGTTCGCCTCATCAAACACCCGACCAACGGCGTTCAAAATCTGAGACGGCTCATCGATAATTACAGTGGGCTGTACTTCTTCAAGTGATTGCCGCGATTGGTATCCCCACGAACACGAAATGACTTTGATCCCCGCCGCCTTAGATCCTATCACTTCATCGGCCGTATCGCCAATGTATACCACGGAATCCTTCTCGAGCCCCCATCTCTGCAGGGATGATTCATAGAAAAGTGACTCAATCTTCTTTGCCCCATCAACTTCCTTGTGCCCCGCAACATCAAGAAATAGATCTGAAAGATTATGGTGCGCCAGTGTTGTGCGGATTACTTCTGAATAGTTTCCAGAAAGAATATACAAATCATGGCTGGCCGACAAATCCTGTATTGCTTCAACGATTCCGTTAAATAATAATGGGGCGCCGTCCTTCCGTGCGAGCTCCAAAAAAAATTGCGACGCTAATTCAATCTTTTCCTCTGGAACACCGAGCTTTTCCACATAAAAATTTTGCCAAGCGCCGGTAGGATTACTCAAAACAAACTCTCGAGTAACCTGGAGCCCATTGCCAAATACACGCGCTGTTTCAGTCCATCGATGGATGGAAAATGGGAGCGTATCCGCAAGGACACCATCATAGTCAAAAAGGATTGTTTTAGAATGTTTCATATCGATATCTAAACCATTTCTTTATGCGCTATGTAATTGGGGTTATTTCAGAAAGAGCGCTATTGATTGCCTCTCGATAAAAATCCGGCATAAGAAGGGTACTGATTTCTTGCATGGTAAATTTTTGAAACTCCGCATTTCCGGCTTCGCCACAAATTTCAAACTCTCCTCCCTTGGCAAGGATTCGGCATAGATAGGAAAGTACGAGAACGCCATGCGATTCATCCGGTGATCCTTGTATGGTATACACGTGCGCATGCACAACTTTCTCCGCTTTTACCTGGAAACCAAGCTCTTCTCGCATTTCTCTTGTGACGGTTTCTGCCGGTTGCTCACCTTCGTCAATTTTACCTCCCGGCAATTCCCATTCATTGCGTTCATTCTTCCTCAACCAAACCGAGTCACCATCAAACACTATTCCTTTTACCGAAATGGGCAAGCTGTATGTCTGCATAATTATTTACGCCCATGGGGCTTTAATTTGTAAAGCATTCCTATATGCTAAGATTATCACCAACGGAAAATAGTGCCCGATAAGGCTCCGTCCTTATGGGGTCTTTTCTTTTTTATACGCAAGCTTCTTTTCCAGCTCGTTCATATAAGAAGCGAAACCTTGGAACATGTTTTCCGTCTATTTCTATTTCTTCAATGAACATACCGAGCGGACGAACCCAGATAGATCCCTTTTCAAAAAGGATACCTTCCTTTTTAGACAGTGTCTTATACACGACCATCTCTTCGAGTGTTTCGCTGTGATGAGCGACAGCAATCAATTCATACTCTCCACCTTTGTAGTGTTGATAGATACCGAGTTTTATTTTTCTATTGGCCATGACATCGTTTGAGGTGCTATTTTAATGGAACGAGAATGGTGGGCAGCAGGTGAAAAAAACGGTCGATTGGAATAACTTTGATCGGACCTTCATAATACTCTCTCGTGCCGCCATACACAAGATAGCTTTTTGCAGAAGGATATTCTTCGAGAAATACTGACAAGCCCCTCAGGGCATCGGGAGTCACGCGAGCACTACGTTTAACCTCAATCGCATGTATCCCTCGTTCGCCATAGAGAACAAAATCTACTTCGTTCCCTGTCTGCGTACGCCAAAAGTGGATGCGATATCCACAGTTGAAATACTGGTTCAACGCCCTGATCTCCTGATACACTGCGGTTTCCAGCGCCGCTCCATCGATATCTTCCGGCGTATCAAGCGGGCCGCGCGGTCGGAGTGTTCGGTAGACGCCCACATCAAAGAAATAAAACTTTTGATGCGACACCGTCCTACGCTTCGCTTTTTTTGTAAAAACAGAGATCCTCTCGGCTATCAGAAGATCTTCAAGAATTGAAAAATAATGCTCCGCAACCTTTCTATGCACAGCACATTCTCGAGCAACTTCTGAAATGTTAAGAAGTTGTCCTTGAGAAAAACTCGCGGTTTCCAAAAACCGAGTGAATGAACCGAGGTTGCGTGTAAGCCCCTCTTGCTGTACCTCTTCGCGAAGATACGTCGTAACATACGACTCCAAATATTTTGCAGGATCCTCGCCAAAAAAGGTAGATGGAAGATGGCCATAGGTGAGCAGATGTTTTATATTGAAATCAGTTCCGAGCTCGCGTGAAGTCAATGGATGCATTGTAAGAGTCAGCGCTCTTCCTGCTAGTAAATTCACGTCCCCCTTTTTGAGTTTTCGCGCGCTCGAACCTGTGAGCGCAAACCGGAGTTTGCGCTTTTCAATAAGGCGATGCACTTCATGTAAAAGTGCCGGCACGCGCTGTACCTCATCGAGAACAACAATGTTTTTCCATGATGGAGGAATCAGGGTATCAAGTCGGTTTGGTCGTGCCAGAAAATCGTTGTATGTCTCCGAATCGAGTAGATCAAAATACAGCGCATCGGGAAATGCGTTTTTAAGCCATGTTGTCTTTCCTGTCCCGCGTGGGCCAAAGAGAAAGAAACTTCGGTCTTTTGGTGGCTTAAGTAATCTGGTATACATAACTCCATTTTACTATAAAAAATGGAGTTGTCAAGTGCACATCTCAAACTTCGCCGGAGTGACGTTTATACTTATTATAGAGTCCGTATATTTCTACAGGATAAACAAATATACCGATTTCTTCATAAGGATGTGTTTTTTGGATGGCTTCCAAAACATCCTTCAGTACTTTTCGATCACAAACAAATTCTATTTTTTCTTCACTGACCTCCTCAATATTACCAACGCTTCCAATTGTTGGATTAGCCCCTGATTCTGGCTTAAAGCGACCTATGCCAGAAGAAGAAAAGCTACAGCAGGAATAATGCCCGATTATGCCTCCTCCCGCCTGTCCGATTTCAGCTCTAACCGCGCCAGCGTTCGAAGCTGGAACAAATAATTCTACCTTCACTTTATCTGATTTACTTTCCATGGCATTTTCTGAAGTGCTATTTTAATGGATTTCTTTCTATGGTATCTACGAGCGACCTTTCAAATATCGCAATTGACTCCTGTAATACAAGCGTCGGGCGTTTTTGTTCGATCCGACTCATTGATAGCCGAAATTGCAGTTCCTGGACGGTGGCCCAATTTTTAACGAGATACTTCTCTACCCTTTCTTTGTATCAAAATTTCCAATAGCGTAATGAGAGAGCGGGCCTTCTTTGGTTTTAAATAGTACTCACTCGAATTGAGGTCGTCTCCGTGCGTTAAGTCTCTCAGCGACCCTTCAATGGCCGCTAACTCTTCTTGCAGTTCTGGCAAAGTTGCGTCCTTTAGCCGTTGATAGCTATCCCAAATAAACGCAGCCATAACTTCGCCTGTTTCTGGAATATGATAGGGAAAGTGGGGTAATTTTTTCGTCTGCTCGATAAAATGCTCGCGAGACGTTCGGCTGATTATTTCTATGGGAACGGAATTCATGCCGACAGATTGATACTTTTTACCTGGCAAGTCTATTTCGGTCATCACCCCAAAACCTTGACTGGTTTTGTCTCCAGGCCAGTACTCGGGGATCGGGTCGGTATGATAGAAGTTTAGCTTGTGATTTGACGCCGCTCGCTTAAAGGTGTTAAGTGCGGGGTTCATATTCTTTTTCATATACTCTTCGATTGAGCCGACCCTCCCTTCTTGGAGCGCCTCATTAAATCCTTCGCACGTCACGCCAGCCATTATTGCTTGATATCTGTTTTTCGCCGCCCAATCAACCACGCGATTTAACAACTCTACTGCATAGCCCTGGCCACGATAGCGCGCCCCTTGCTTTACCGCAATATTTGTTACCCACAGCACTGGTGCTTTTTTGTCGACTGGAAAATCGCGCATCTCTCCAAAGCTGTTTATCGTATGTGGGTCGTGAATGTCCTTCGGACTGATAGTGATCTGCGCCACGTCCTCCCCGTCTATGGAAAGCAAAAAAATACCTTCCGGAAATTGTGTAAGGCGTTTTTGCAGTTCATCTTTTGTGGCACGCTCCTCCGCCACCCAGCTGACTTGTTCAAATTGAAAAAGCCTTTCCAAATTCGGCGATTGCTCGATCTGGAATTTTGTCTCGGTCTCGGTCGCACCTCCATCGTCCCATCTTCCTCGCCGATCAAATGTCATAAACGCCATCTTTTCGCGAAAAAACGCAAGTTGGTCCGGAGTATTATTGAAATCTGAAACGAGCTGGCGAAATGCCGGACTAATGTCGGGTCCGATTGTTCCTTCAATTACATCTTCTTTGTCGGTAGTCAAGCGAACTCGTGGCTTACTTCCATGCATCTTTAGCGTCTTACTAAGACTGAGGTCACTCACAATAAAGCCGATCGTATCTACCATATCTTTTTCAGTCGGAACATAAAAGTTCACTCCGTCTCGCTTTTGCTCCCAAAGATTAACGGGATCAAGATACTGAGAATTGATGATCACTTCACGTGCGCCGTGCTTGAGTCCAAATAGTGCAGTGCTAGTAGCGGAGCCTATCGCCTCTTCGCTGGTCAGCGAACGATCCTTTAGCCTGCCTCCCAGCATTGCATATGAGAGCCATTCAATTTCATGCTCCTTCATGAAGCTGAGCGCCCTCTCGCCATACTCATCCTCTCTTTCCTTGCTGGAAAAATCGTGTGAAAACTTTGATTGCTGAGCAATAATTTTACTTTCAGTATATTCAAGGGCAAGTATGCAACGTAACGACTTGCCCATGTCTTTAAGGTGCGCACCCAACCATGCTAGGCGCTCTCTGAGTATTCCTCTTTGCGTTGGACTACCATCCTTTAGGACTCCCGGGCCGACAAACTCATCAATACGAACTTCAATCTCCAAAGCTTTTACCTGTTTATGGTGTCTCAAAACATCCACGAGTTCAACCCAAAAAGCTTCGTTCAGCTCACCGCCTCCCTTACGCTCCGTGCCGTAGAGAATATTCCCACCATTAAACAACTTGAGAGTCTCGACATCGCGATGTT
>CAYJLM010000092.1:0-6493 GCA_964370875.1 uncultured Gammaproteobacteria bacterium
GCGCTGCACCGTCTGCCGATGATATGATTTTTACTTCAATCGGCGCGGTGGCAATGTCGTTTTTCTTGTCAATTAGTTCGACATACGATATCGCGCGGGCAATTACGTGTTCAGGAAATCCAAGCTCTGCAAGTTTTTCTTTCCCGGCGGTCAATGTCATTTCGCATTGATTGTCAAAATCCAAAATCTTTCCATAGTCGTGTAGCCATGCAAGGAGCACTACCAGATTCCTATCCGCATCCTCATATACATCACAGAGCTCTAGGGCAATCTTCTCTACAATCTCCAAATGATACTTTGCAAACCATGTATGATGGATAAAGTTTGGATCTTTTGAAGCCTCAATAACATGATTTTTGAATTGCTGAATCAATTGTTCCATATAGTTGCCAGGTAAATATAATTGTATGTTATTGTCCGATCTGAACCTTGTCCAGATCAGTGTTTGTGATCCCAAGTCCGAGTTTTCGCATGATGTCAAACGCATCTGAGGGGCGGCCGAGGTAGTACGCCTTTTTGTCTTTTGGATAGATATAGTATGCCTTGCCGTAATCTTGGGTGTCGAGCAGAATCCGTCCGACGACCCTGTCTGGATATACGGTATACTGCGTCAAAAACTGATGCGTGACGCCGAGCCCCAATCTTCTCATGATTTGAAATGCATCTGCAGGCCTGCCTAAAAAGTAGCGCCTGAAATCAACCGGATAGAGATACCATGCCTCGCCTTTGCTCTGCACTTGCAATACAATGGTCCCCTTGAGTCGTTTTGCTGTTGCGGTTGGTGGGCCGGAAAGTGTCGGCTGAACAACAGGAGGTGTCGTTGGCGCAGAGGCGGGTGGGGGGAAGTTCACCGATTCCGGTTTATTAAACGATGGCACAAGATATGTTGGAACGGTGATAATTGATGGTGCTACCGGTATCGGTAGCGCGTCCTGGATGGTTACGAAACTTTGCGAGATCGCAACTTCACCGAGCGTCGGAGTGGTTATGCGGAGAAAATACTGGCCGGCATGCAGAGAGCGAGGGAGAGTAATGTCAAATTCATCCGCAGCGCGAACAGAGATATTTTCAAGCGGGATTGGCACGTCGGTCAACTGCTTATCGGTCAAACGAATAGAATAGTCCGAAAGGGATGTACGTATATGTACGCGAATCGTATCTCCGGCGCGCGGGCTCGTTGTTGGCAGTGTGATCTCTGATGGCTGGATTGATGAACGTTCCAGCGCGCTCTGTGCATCTATGCGACCACCGATCTGTCCTTCAAATCCCGGGTTTGCCGCATCGACCGATTGCGCGGTTGCAATAATTCGATTCATGATATCCCAGTTCTTCCACTCAGGGTGAACTGATTTCAGGTATGCCGCAACGCCGGCAACAATAGGCGCTGAAAACGAGCTGCCATTTTGGGCATCATAAAATTTCTGCTCTTTTTGAAAGAGGGGAGGCGTCGTACTAACGATAGATGTACCCGGCGCAGAAACAGCAACACAATTACTTCCGTAGCTTGCCCATGTCGCTTTTTTGCGTCCGTCGCTGCTCGCGTCGGTGTTATCGAGCGCCGCAACGCCGAGCATAATCAGTGAATTATTGTTGTTACACACGGGGCTTTCAGGGATAAGGTTGAGATTTTGTCCAATGCCTCCGGCAAGGTCGCGATTGCCCGCCGCTACCACCAGTAATACGCCGCTTTGAAACGCCTTCTGATACATATCATTATCCTGTTGAAAAAAACCAAGCGTGCCTATTGATGCAAAGCTGATATTAATAATATCCGCGCCGTTATCAATGGCGTACTGGATGCCTTTCTTTACCAGATCCGAACTCGATGTCTTCCCGTCAGAGATGATAATCGGCATGATTTTGACTCTATCGGCTATGCCGGCAATGCCGATGCCGTTGTTCCGTACAGCACCAATAATGCCGGCAACAAATGTTCCGTGGCCGCCTTTAGGGTCGACACCCGCGTTATTGTCAAGAAAATTATACCCAAGATAGTCATCGATAAAACCATTACTGTCGTCGTCCTTGCCATTCCCTGGTATTTCGTCCACGTTTTGCCATATGCGACCGGCCAGATCCGGATGATTTGCATAGACCCCATCATCAAGCACAGCAACGATAACGTCTTTTTTTGGCTGAGTTTGCCACATTCCGGGTACATTGATTTGGTTAAGATAGTATTGCTGATAGGAAAGCTCATCGCTGGTCAGTGGCGTGCTTACTATTTGAGATTTATCAGTCTGGAGTCCATTTTTTGAAACAATACGCAGAAGTTTCGTATTCTTTGAGATTGACGATGGAACACGTACGTCTATTGATGTATAGTTCCAGCTCGTAACAGATCCTTGAATATCGTCAAAAAATACAGCACCGGGAGTATCACCAAAGCCATTGCCGATAATTTTTACTGAATCGCCAGGCTTGATGACCGCATTGGGGGACAGTGAGTCGATCTTTGGCTTCACCTTATAGCTTGCCCGCCCCTTGTCCTCATGAAACTTTGTTGTCTGACATGATCCCCCAAGATCGCAGGTTGTTTGGGTCCCTTCGCCAACAACAATAACATCACCTTCAACAGGAACACTGCTAGGCAACTGCATGTGAATCTGTGTGTCTGACCACGACATGGGTGGTTGCGAAACGATTTGTGTTCCATTTACGCAGAGATTGGTTGAGCCGAAACAGACATAGCTATACGAGGATGCGCCGTTGCCAAATCCGGTTCCATAGATGTCAAAGAGCTCCCCGTGTTGAATCTCACTCTTCGAAAGAGTGACGGATACCGCGGCAAAAAGATTTGCCGGGAACACTGTTAGATATACTAATGTGGCCACAAAAAACATCGTCTCGAAGGCACACGCCAAGAGATTACGACGTTTTTTTCTGATTCCAATTGGATTTCTCCTTCTAGTCGGAATGGCGCCTGTGTTCTTGTTCATTGTTATTATTACTGGATCCCGGATCTGTGTCCGGGATGACATGAGGGCTTAGTCACTTTTTTAGTATACCCCCTTGACTGGGAAAATAAAAATGATACTATTTTTTTGCTCTTGTGCGACTACGGGGGATCGCCACACGGTAGTCCGTACAGCACAGGGGCCGCGGATGTAGCTCAGTTGGCAGAGCGTCACCTTTCGATAGGTGAAAGTCGCAGGTTCAAGTCCTGTCATCCGCACTCACCCGTGCCTTTAGGCGGAATTTCACAGAGTTCTGTGTTATTCCCATAGGTCGGGTATTCATTGAGAGGGGTTGTTGCTACGTGCACACCCCTCTTGCCTTTTTTATCACATTATGCCAATATATACCTATTGGCGAATTCGTTAAATCCGCTGGTATTTTTTTATTCATTTGGCATTCGCATTCGCGAAAGTCAACATTAAACATACCTATTTAAACTCCTCCTCCGGGATATTAAAATCCTGGGGAAATGAATGGGTAGAAGGGTCCGAAGGACTTCGGACCAGGAAAGGAGAAATTTTTATGCCACAGCTTCCAACGCTGGTTAAAATGCTGGAATCAGGACTCCATTTCGGACACAAGCGCTCGCGCCGTTATCCGAAGATGGAGCCATTTATTTTTACGACGAAGAACGATATTAACATCATCGATCTTCGAAAGAGCATGGATTACCTCACTCGAGCGCTCGAATACACACAGCGCCTCGGAGAACAGGGGGCGTCACTCCTCTTTGTCGGTACAAAAAAACAAGCAATGCCTTTGGTTGTGAAATACGCGTCTGCGTGCAATCAGCCATACGTTACCACTCGATGGGTTGGCGGTACGCTTACCAATTTTGCCATTATTTCAAAGATGATTAAGAAGTATTGGCATCTGACTGGTCAGCGCGATGGTGGTGAATTTGAAAAATATAC
The DNA here is from genome assembly GCA_964370875.1 of uncultured Gammaproteobacteria bacterium. Classification (GTDB taxonomy): domain Bacteria; phylum Patescibacteriota; class Patescibacteriia; order JACQRZ01; family JACQRZ01; genus JACQWH01. Next base: position 3,873 of record CAYJLM010000092.1, read on the forward strand.
AAAAAAGGAACAGCTTGATCTTTCGCGCGAAATTGAGGACCTTGAAGAAACTATTGGCGGCATCAAGCATCTTACGAAGCTCCCGGTAGCATTATTCATTGTTGACATTAGTCATGACTCAACGGCCGTAAAAGAGGCGCGCATCAAGGGATTGCCAATCGTCGCGCTGTGTGACACAAATGTTAACCCCGAACTTGTTGATTATCCAATTCCGGCAAATGACGATGCGGTAAAGGGTCTTGATCTTATCCTTGACCGCGGTGCAAAGAGTTACCTTGAAGGAGTCGCCAAAAAGGCGCTGGCAAAAGAAGCGGAAGAGGCGCAGAAGAGCGGACAAGAACAGACCGTTGTTATCTAGGCGGCATACGATGGGGGTGCAAACTATCTTATATCGTAAATCTTAATTTTTCTCTTATGGCCGATCAAAAGCTCATTGTAAAACTCCGCGAGCATACCGGTGCAGGCATCGTTGACTGCAAAAACGCACTCGAAGAATCGAAAGGCGACTACGAAGCGGCTGTTGATCTATTGCGCAAAAAAGGACAAAAAGTTGCCGCGAACAAGCAAGATCGTGAAACAAAAGAAGGTCGTGTACACGCCTATATCCATGGCAACGGTAAGGCCGGCGCATTGGTTGAGGTTCTTTGCGAAACTGATTTTGTTGCTCGCAATGAGCAGTTTATCCAGTTCTGCCATGACCTGGCAATGCATATTGTTGCGACCAACCCGCTATATGTAAAGATGGGTGATGTTCCCGACGAGACGGTTGAAAAGGAGCGCGCAATTTACGAAGATCAGATGGCTGGTGAGAATAAGCCGGCAGAGATCAAGGAGAAAATTCTCCAGGGAAAACTCGCAAAGTACTACCAGGAAGTATGTCTTCTCAATCAGCCCTTCATCAAGGACGACTCACAGACCGTTGATCAGTATCTCACATCGATGATCGCAAAAATCGGAGAGAAGATTGAAATTCGAAAATTTAGCAGATTCTCGCTCTAATCGTTGTTGACATACAATAAATATTGTATACTTAACAGTGATGGGTAAAACCGTCACTGTTTTATTTTATAATAAAAGCTGTATGCCACTTCGAATAGCAATCAATGGTTTTGGACGCATCGGCAGACAAGCGTTCAAGGCGGGTTTTGATAAAAAGGGTGTTGAGTTTGTCGCCGTGAATGATCTAACAGACGCGCAGACACTCGCGCATTTATTGAAGTACGACTCGGTGTTCCGTACGTGGAATAAAAAGGTTCAGGTGAAGGGGAATACCATTTTTGTAGACGGGAAACCAACCGAGGTGATTACTGAACAGGACCCCGCATTGCTTCCGTGGGGAAAGCTCCGTGTTGATGTTGTGCTCGAATGTACCGGCCGGTTTACTGACAAGGACGGCGCCGGCAAGCACCTGACTGCAGGCGCAAAGAAAGTCATCGTCTCCGCGCCGGTCAAAGGCGGGGAAGTGCCCACCTATGTGTTGGGCGCTAATGACGCGTCATACAAGAATCAAACACTTATCAATAATGCGTCCTGCACGACAAATTGTATTTCCCCGGTTGCGGCCGTCATTCATGAGATCTTTGGTGTTAGAAAAGCGCTTATGACGACCGTTCACGCGGTGACAGCCGAGCAAAATCTTGTTGACTCGCCACCTCCGGGACAGAAAAAAGGCGATCTTCGACGCGCGCGCAATGCGTATCAAAATATCATCCCCACGACAACCGGTGCGGCAATTGCTACAACAGAAGTTATTCCGGAGCTCAAAGGTCTTTTTGATGGGCTTGCATTGCGTGTCCCGGTTCCGGATGTTTCGCTTACCGACTTCGTTTTTTTACTTAAAAAGAAAACTACCGTTGAGGAACTCAACGCGGCATTGAAAGCGGCGTCAAAAACACCGCGATTTAAAGGCATTCTTGGTGTTACCGAGGAACCGCTCGTATCATCAGACTATATTGGAAATAGTTATTCAGCTGTGGTTGATTTGGCGCTCACCAAGGTTGTTGATGGCGATTTGGTTAAAATTATTGCATGGTATGACAATGAGTGGGGGTATTCCAATCGATTGGTTGAAATGGCGCTCCTTGTTGGGAAAAAATAAGCACTATGAAGCTAAAAGCACTCTCAGATATTGACCTCAAGGGGAAGCGCGTGTTGTTCCGTGTTGCCTATGATGTTCCGCTCGTTGAAAAGAACGGTGTTCTTGAAGTGGAGGATGACACGCGCATACAGGCAAGCATCAAAACATTGCGCTATCTACTTTCTAAGAATTGCAAGATCATTATTGTTACCTGGCTTGGACGGCCCGGTGGTGCTGTCGTACCAAAATATTCGCTTGCGCCGGTTGCACGGCGTCTTGAGCAACTGATCAAAAAAGATGTCGTTCTTGTTGATGCTGTGACAGGGCCGAATGTGGAGCAAAAATTATCTGACATGAAGCCCAAAAGTATTGTGATGCTCGAGAATGTACGCTTTTCACCCCAAGAAGAACATCATGATGACGCGCTTGCACAGACACTATCCGGATATGCAGATTGCTGTGTATTTGAGGCCTTTGCCCAGAGCCACCGTGACTACCCGTCCACAACAGGAATTCTATCGCGACTTCCGTCCGTATGCGGGTA
>CAYJLM010000093.1:0-238 GCA_964370875.1 uncultured Gammaproteobacteria bacterium
TGTCTTACCAACCCGCTTCATGATGAACTGCAGGTCATTGAACCACTCGTCGATTGGTGGAATAGCATCAACCAGAGTAACACCGAAGAACAACATTGCGTCCATTGCGGCACTTTGACGCTTACGCGCAACTTCAGCGACGTTCTCCGCGTACTTCGGTGATGCTGGATTCGCTTCTTCCTGTTGAGTCTCGGGATTGGTGAATGTTGTCATAGTAGCGTCAGGGATAGCGCTCATC
>CAYJLM010000093.1:248-2267 GCA_964370875.1 uncultured Gammaproteobacteria bacterium
CACTGCATCAGGAATAGCACTCATTACTTCTGCGATGATGTTAGCTGGCACTGGACGCAGCTTAACGCGAATACCGTTGCTGAGTGTGACAACTTCACCAGCTTTCACTCTAGATTCAATTGATTTCGCCACTTGGACGACGGGATTATTCTGCTCAGATACTACTGCTTGAACAGCTTCTGCTACTTTATTAGTTACTACTTCGTCACTCATTGCTTCCTCCAGTTTGGAGGTAGGGGAGACGCGTAGTCTCCCCTACTGTTGTGCCCAATATGATTAGTCTGAACCGACCACGATGAACCCATCAGTGCCGTTGTCGTTAAGACCAACGCCGACGAGATAATCAGGGTCAGCTGCACCGCAGACTGCCAGTGCGTTGATTTTGTCACTGAGCGGGATTGCTCCAGTGCCACGCTTCTCGCGTTCGAACGAGTAGCCACCATCAACCGACGACCAAATAACACCATGGTCTCCAACCGTTCCCGCGACGTAGATGATAGTGTCAGTCACGATGCGAATGGAAGTCACAGCGGTCTTTGTGCCGTTGAGGTCAGCGGTCATTTCAGTCCAAGTTTCGCCGCCGTCCAGCGTGCGCCAGAATTTGCCGTCACTTGTTCCGATAAACCACTCGTTACTATTCTTAGCCTGAATAGTCAGGATGTCCACACCGATTCCAATAGGAGTTGTAGTCACCAGATTGGCGAGGTCGTCGATGATTGTGACAATCACTCCATCCTCACCAGCAGCAACTGCGAAGTCCTCGGAAGTAGCATGGACAGTCAACAGATGCGATGTGGTCGCAACACCAGCATCGAGAACATCGACGCCCGCAGCAGGATTCGTGGTTGAGTAGATATAACCGTTTTGTCCCACGATGAACGCCTTGCTGCCTACGCTCCAGATCGCATTCGGCCCACCTGCTGCCACGAAGCCAGTAGTGATTTCAGAGAATACGGGGTCACCGCTATTCTTGAAACCCGACAGCAACGCAATGTGCATGCTGACGCTGGCACGAGATACCACGACCAGATACTGTCCCATGATAGCAACACCATTTGGCGCTTCAGCAGCACCTAGAGTATCGATATCATGCGCAGCCCAATTCAGGCCCTTATCGAGCGAGAACGCGATATCAGCTGGAGTGCCAGGAGAACCACCTGCTGCTCCAGAGATAGCATAGATGTTCTGGCAGCCAGTATTCTCTTCTTCACAATCACCACACGACTGTGCGTTATCGACGATCGCGTCAAGTAGCTCGTTAGTCACAACTGCGGGATTGCGAGCCGCGTAACTCATCGGCATGTATTCGTACATGCGTGCAGCAGAGATGTCACCAGTTTCATCGACTTTGCCCTGCTCCCCTGGTTCGAGAGAACCAAGATCGTCCGAGGACAGACTCTCTACGAAGACTTCTTCGAAGATAAGGATTTTCTGGAACGAGTTGAAGACGCTTGGGTCTTCACATTTTCCGACATGCAACTGAACGTCAGCAGGACAATTCTCGCGCGCCAGCGAGAGGATTTCCGACTTCATGTCCGCAGCATAGTGTCCAATCAAACTGGTGGTCGGACGCTCTTCAGCGTCACGGAACGAACCGACTTGATCGAACTTTCCGTACTTCGTCTTGCTTGGCGCGAAGACGGGATTGACGCTTCCGAAGTTCTGGTTCATTCCCGCCATCTTGTAGAAGCCCTTGTAGACAGGGCGATGGTCGGGGCGTGCTCGTCCTTTTTGCATCCAGACACGGCTGAATGCATTGATTAGTGGGGCTTGACTTACTCCGTCACTCATTGTTTCCTCCTAAGTGTCCGTTTTTCTTCACAAGAGTCTGAGTTGCAAGTTCTTTAGGTGCAGGCTTGCTTGCCAGCTTCTTGTTAGCTGCCTGTTTTCTATACAGGTCAGTGATTGGTCTCTGAAAAGTTGTGAGTATCGCGCTAGCGATGAGGTTGTTATTCTGCAAGTCCTTTATCGAAAAGAGACCGAGTTCGACTAGATGATTATGCAGATTCTTTTTAAGTT
>CAYJLM010000093.1:2367-6353 GCA_964370875.1 uncultured Gammaproteobacteria bacterium
TTTATCGAAAAGAGACCGAGTTCGACTAGATGATTATGCAGATTCTTTTTAAGTTCCTCCCAATCTAACCCATTGATGATGTCGGGAGGGTCTGCAGGGATTCCTTGAGGTGCTTGCTCGCTCCGCATGTCATCACGGAGCATCGCGCGGTGTAGGAATCCGTTTGGGTCACTGTACATAACTAGCTTCATGGCATGTTTGCCTTATGACATGCTCGCCGCGTGGTATACGCGTTCTCGCAAAGTGGCGAGAGACTTGTATACTTCGATTTCGCCGTACTTCGTTCCAAATGGGTTTCTAGCAAGCTCCACTGGAAGAAAGTGCGACACATCGCCTTCTGACTTGGCTAAGTCTTGCGATAACTTTGCGACGAACGACTGCACGTTATTGTTCGCTCCAAAGAAATACTCAATGCGCGAAGCACTGAGAATTGCAATGAGATAAGCCATATCATAACTCAACTCATCACATTGCGCACCTTCTACGGCAAGGTTTTCCTGCAATCCCGATTTGTACCAGATGTTCACCCTATCAGGCTCGCGTCCGACTGTCCAATCAGCTTTGACCCAAGAACCTTCAGTACTGTCATAAGTGGCTGGATAGACGTTTACGAGTCCTGCTTCGGGGTCGAGGAGTTGCATGCATCCATCCTGTGCGACCGATTGGCACGATGCGCATCCACTGCTGCCGCACGTCGGGCAGTTCCACACAAACTGCACCGCAGCGCTTTCAGGGTCAGTGAACACGCGTCTTACTTCGACGTTAGCTACATAGCTTGCGGCGTCGTCCGCAGGGATGGCGATAGGGTTTGCACCGTTGACTGGAATTGCGTTTTGCAATGATGGCTTGAATAGCTTCCAAGAGTCAACCGTGATGGTAGCAACACCAGCAGTAATCTCCACATCGATAAGTGGACGAATTTCCCACTGGCGTACTCCATCGTAGCCTGTGAAGTATAGATGCAACTCACAGGGGTCAGTAACTGTGGTCGCGATACTAATCGTGGCAAGCTCGTCGAAACCATCACTGTCAGGGTCGCTGAAAGCAGGTACTGCAGTTCCGATTAGAGTTGTTGCACGTCGACCACCAGTTATCACTTTGGCATAACGAGTGTTGAGTAACGAAGAATAGGGATGCGACTCAGCACTTGTCCAGTCAGGTGCTAATAGATAATTGACGAATTTCGTGATGTCCCTTTCGGATTTTTGGATGAGTCGCGCTAGACTCTCGCGTGAGTACTGAGCAGAAGCTTGCCAGTCGAATTGAAACCATATAGGTTGCTGGTCGTTCTTTCCTGCAAATGCACCACTAGCAGAAACACCACCGTTAAAGTAGACGGGGGAAATGCCGAGATGTGCGGCCCACGAGTCGAGCGGCAGAATAGTTGGAGTTAATGCGCGTGCCATCTATTCACCTGCCACGATGTGGTCGATGATAATAGCTACAGCACTGATGGCAAACGCCCACAGCAGGAACGTCCAGTCGCGTACAATAATAAATGACGCCGCACCGCCTAGCCATAAGGACGAACACCATACGCAGAGAATTGATTTAGCGAACTCGTTGGTTCCGTATGCAACAGATTTCTCGTCATATTTCACTCCAACGACATCACGGAACTTAGCGAGAACTCCCCACGGGCCTTGCTCGCGAGCAAGTAGTGATGAGATGCGCCACACTACTAAGCATATAAGAGTGAAAACAAACGGTGTCATAAAGTAATCGGACTGAGGCGACGAAGCCATCAGTCCGATGGTGTAGCTCCTTTATTAGGTTGTAGGTACAGGAGTCTTTGGCACGAAGCTGGCGATAGACGCCAGGATATCAGCCGCAGTCTCTTCTGGAACATTATAGCCCATCAATCCTTCTTTTCCAAGCGTTAATAGCTGGCTTTTTGTGGTGATGCCAGCGGCTTGCAAGCGAGTCAGGATGGGCTTAGTGATGCCTGGGACGATATCCAGACCGTCACCAACGAACAATGGACGTTCTGTAGGCTTCTCGTCGGGGATAGTGTCATCTTCGGCACTTGGGCCGAGTACAGGAACAGCTTCTGGTTCAGGGGACATCAGATTGGGCGGTGGAGCTAGTGGCCGTCGCATCACTTGCGGAGGTTGTGGTGATGGGTCTATTTCACGGAAGTATTGTGGAGTGCCTTGGATGTCATCACGATGGACGAGGAAACGCTCGCCTCCACCGCGATATCCATAATCGATACGAGTAACTACACCGACCACGTTGTGTTTACCGCGCGGGCCGATATATTCGACCATGATGTAATTAGGGTCAGACTGATTGCTGGCATTCGCTAGTGCGCTCTCCATCTCTTGGATGACATTCACGTTAGGACGCACACGATTGCCTGGACATGTTTTACAAGCTGCCAATTCAACCTCCTTGAGCTTGGCTTCAGCGTATTTTAGCATGGACTGCGCGACTTGCAGTCCATCGGGATTATTTGGGTCAGCGAGACGACGACGCGTCGAAGTATCCATGCGATAGACGACCAAAGGTTCTTCGATGCGCGTGTAGCAATAGCCTCGTCGCGCAAGCTTCCAATGGAATAATACGTCCTCAAACGTTTCCATGGATGAGTCGAAGCCACCAATAGCTTCAAAGTACGCGCGGGGAATCAAACAGGTGACTAAGCACCAATGGTAGACGCCACGCTTCTCGTTGAGAGGACTCTGCGCAGCTTCACAATCATAGCTGGCAGAACGTCCCGCGATGCGCGCAAGACCACGTCGTTCATCGAAGGAAAGAACGTCCTTCTGGACGAAGTTCGCAAGGTCTCCTCGTGTAGTAGTTACTTCGTTGATATAGTCCGTGTAAATGATAGCTTCAGGATTCTCCATCCATGCATCCATAACGGACTGTAGGAACTTTGGAAGTAGTTCGTCGTCAGCATCGAGAAACACAAGGAACTGACCGCGCGCTATCTTCGCGCCTTGGTTGCGTGCTTCACCTGCGCCCCAATGAGCGTTTGGGTCAGTGACAAATCGAACATACGGGTAGGCATCACGTAGTTCTTGGGGGATGGCTACAGGGCTATCCCAAGCCACAATTGCTTCCCAAGACCGATAGGATTGTGCCTCCAGCGTGTCTAGGGCGTCCTGTACGACCTTTTCGTGCCCCTTCCCTACTGGAATGACCACACTGACCGTTGGTAGGTCATATTGCCGTACTGGATGCGATAGACCGTTTTTAGGGCTGGCCTGAGACGCAAATGGATGACGACCATCCCGTACCCATGGGTGCATGGTAAGCCATGGTGGTTCGACGAGGTCGATATTACGGGCTTCGCCACGGTCACCAGATGACGTCCCTTGGGAATGGATGAACAGCGGTGCAGTAGTTGCTAACTTTGCGCCATAGCCAATAGAACCTATGCGCGTCCAGAAGTCAGCATCTTCACTGCCAGCGCCTAATGGAGCATAGCGTTGTTTATAGCCGCCAGTACGCACCCATGCTTCACGTCGGAACATCGCGCAAGTAGGGATTTGATTGTTGCCACGGTCTGTTTTGCCGCGTGGAGTGATTTGCACATCGTAATTGAATTCTCCGGGCCAGTCGGACTTCTGCATGTGACCGTCAGGGAATAGTACATTAAGTCCTGTATAAGCTACTCCTAACGATCTATCAGCTTCTAGAGCGGATACACATGCTTCGATGAATTGGTCAGCGATACGGTCATCAGCGTCGAGGCAGACCACATACTTGCTATCAGTGTTTCTGATGCCTTCATTTCGGGCATTAGCAACACCGTGATTTTCTGTTCGCCGATATTCAACGTTCGGATTCGACGCTGCAAGCATCTGTCCAATTCCCTGAGTAGAATCTGTACTTCCATCGTCAATAATGATGATGCGGTCGACTGGACGAGTTTGCTTGAGAACACTTTCTACTGCTCCTTTTAGCATCTCGCCATGGTTATAACAAGGAATGATGACGCTGACAGTTGCCGTTTCATGCATCTTCTGCAGCGCGTA
>CAYJLM010000094.1:0-3866 GCA_964370875.1 uncultured Gammaproteobacteria bacterium
AACCAAACCGGGGCAGTGATGACCCTTAGCGCTAGGGTGTTGGCAAACCACCGACACCTTAGTTTATGTGAACCCAGCTTTACGAAAGTGATGTTTAGGGAGTGAGGATGAAATGACACACGTTAGGGATAGGATACGACACCAATCATCCATACATAGCGGAAATGGCTATGTATGGTATGACCCGATTTTTAATTGTGCTTTGGTGCGCTCTAATGGTTGGTCTAAGCACGGGAATCCTGATCACTTCTCTTTTGTTCAAATCAGGTACATGAATCCCAGTTTTAAATCTGCAATTGCTGTGCAGATGGGAATAACCAATAAAGCGTATCAGGTGCAGAAATGTCGAATTAAAGGCGATGACCCAATCATCGCCTTACATCGCAGTCGGAAGGTCGAGGCCTATTATCGCCAGATTCACGCGCAAGAATTTTCACAGTACATGGCTGAAGGGTGAGCAGGAGATGGAAAGTCAACAAATGTGTGCCTGTGGTCATTGGATGACCTTAACGGGTGAATTGAAGTGGGATTGTGAACATTGCGGGGAACATCTGGAATTGACAGCCGAGGACGTGGCATGGCAAGGGAAGTATCTTTGCAAAGAATGTCACGGGTTAGGTTGTGAACACTGCGACGGCGAAGGGTATCACATCGTATTTGACGATTGGCAAGACGGCCACAAGTGAAAATGGCTAAGGATAATCTTCGATAATCCGCATTACCTTAGATAAAAAGGGCGCTTAGGCGCTCTTTTGGTTAGGGTGCGAATGTGGTATAATAAGGTATGCGTTGGTCATGAGGTCGCACCAAATGGACGGCGCAGAACCTATAAATGAGTAAACCCCGCGTTAACGGGGCTTAAAGGAGAAAATTTTCGATGTCAAAATCTATTATACCGCAAAATCAGCTAGGTTTGTTTGACAATGTGTTTTCAAAACACACGTCTCAAGACTCTATACACGACGACCCGCGCCCATTGCCTCTCATTGTGGCAGAGCTATATAACTTTCCGTTGCGTCATATTCAAGATGATATGGAGATTTATTGGTATTCTGTAACTGATTGGATTGCGGGTATCACGGGCGAGGCTAATTATCAGCAGGCTCGTAATCAATGGAAAGCCTTAAAACATGACAGTCCCCAGTTGGTTACTTCAACTAACCGACTCAAAATATCCGCATCAGACGGCAAGAGATACCTAACTGATTGCCTACAAGATGAAGCGCTTTATCTTGTAATTCAGGCAGTTCGCCCCACTAAAGAGCGTGAACAATTACGCAAGGTGCGCGAATATCTTGCCAAGTCAGGCGTAAAAATGGACTTCATTCGGTTGCACCCCGATGAAGCAGCACAACAAATTCAGAGCATGGCAGACCGTCAATATATCAAGCGTCTTTTGGGGTGGGGTTATACTGAGGAAGAATTACCCGCCCTGCTTGCAGAACGGCATGACACGGTTACGGTACGCCTTGACTTTCAACACACGCTCCATTTAGTGACCAATGGACAAGGCAAGTACGCGATTATCACCAACATTGAATATCAAGGGATGTTTGGGCGTAGTGCCGACCAAATACGATCACTAACGGGTACGCGGTCAGCCCGTGAAGGGATGCACCCTATTGCACAACAGTTTTGCAGACTCGCTGAAATGGCCTGTACAGAAGCCTACCGCAACAATGGTAAACTTACACATGAGCAAGCCTCCGAAATTATGCGAGGCATTGCATCAGGTTTGCATTTATCCGTTAAAGTTATTCAAGAGCAAACAGGTATTGATGTGGTAACAGGTCAACCCTTACTCAAGAAAGGCCACTATGATTATGAATAACGATTTAGAATCCGCACGACAGCGATTTAGGAAAATACTTGATAGTGGCGTATCAGAACCCATCCAAGTCTTTTTAATCGGCGAGGGCCTAGCATCCCCGATGGCTACATTATCCGTGATGATACCCCCACCGCCACGCTATGACTTGCCGCAAGGGTGGAGGATGCCCGTAGGGTGCGCGGGGTATCCATTCGGGGCGGAGAATTATAGGCTAAAGTTGCCGCCCATAACACAAAGACAGGGTAAATAGATGCTTTCAGACCGTGCTTTCGAGACGATCATAGACAAAATCTTTTGCACCGACGCTGTAACCCTGCTCAAAGGATTGCCAGACGGGTGTATAGATTTGGTGGTTACATCACCGCCTTATGACAACCTGCGAACCTACAAGGGCTTTACGTTCGATTATCAACCGATTGCTTGCGAACTCTACCGCGCGATGAAACCTGGCGGCGTGGTCGTATGGGTCGTAGGCGACCAAACCAAAAACGGCTGTGAATCACTAACCAGCTTTAAGCAGGCGATTTATTTTGTAGAGACTGCCGGATTCAATCTTCACGACACGATGATTTGGCAGAAAGATGGCTCTCCATCCCCACAAACAAATCGCTATCTGCAAGTATTTGAATATATGTTCATTTTTTCAAAAGGTACGCCGTCGGCGCATACTTTAAGCGAGCAACCTAAACGGTATTCAGCAAGCAAAAGTACAACCTTTCGAAGCGATAAAGCTAGGCTATCTGGCTTTTCATATTTGACTGATAAGAAAACGCGGGTAATTGATAATGTGTGGTATGTACCATCTGGATACATGAAAACCACCAAAGAAAAGGACGCCTACGAGCATCCCGCTATGTTTCCGGAAGTCTTAGCTGAACGCCACATTTTAACATGGTCAAACCCCGGTGACGTGGTGCTAGATTGTTTCATCGGTAGTGGTACAACCGCAAAGATGGCAAGACAAAATGGACGGCATTTCATCGGCTGTGATATATCGAATGAGTATGTCAAGTTGGCACAAGCTAGACTAAATAAGCCGTATACGCCGCCGATGTTTTTAGAGTAAATCAAAAAGAGGCTATCATCGCCCCTCTTTTGATTTATCCCGTTATCGGTAATGTTTTACTCTTTGGCTTGCCCCTTTTTCTGCCACAAGTCCACAATGTCCCAAATTGAGTAACCAGCGGCAAACAGTCCCGACAGATAGATACACGCCATTGAAATATCATGGGCATTTTGTACCCCTGTTTCAGGCACAAGACCTGCGGCAAGTAACAGAATCCCTGCCACGATCACATTCATATCATCCAAGACCGCGACGATTTGACGTACAATCGGAAAACTCTCTAAAAACGTTTTGATATTCATATTCATTCCTTTACACTAGGGCAGGGCTTAGGGGTATCTGCCCATTATCGGGTGATTTATTTTCAAATTCAGATGCTAATTTCTGAATATCCTCAATAATGTTAATCGGGATGGGTTGCGTGTTATCTTCCATCTTGGCAACTAATTTATGGACTTGATAAATCCGTTCGGAGATTAAGTTAAGGATGGCTTTTGCGCCGGGTATTTCACGTTCTAGGCGGGATAACAATTTATGAATTTCCATCACAGTAGTGAGCGTTAAATCAATCGTGCTGTATTGGGCGGTGTCTTGCTCTAGTAACTTTTTAATGCCCTCACCCACGACATCTAGTTTACCCGTATTACTTTCATGGCGTTTGTTGATGGCTTCTAAGACTTCGATTTGGCGATTTTGGGTATTGGCTAGAGCCTCTAAAATGCCCTGTTGTTGCACCATTGACTTACCCATCAGGCCGACTAAATCATGTGAAGTTTCGCTATTGTTAGCGGCTGTTTTTGAAAACGACGGCATGATCAGTTTAAGAATTTGCCACACAATAAACAGCGCCACTATAACGCCAACGATACCGATGTAGCTAGGGTTACGATCTAGGAACTCCCAAAACTCGTGCATGATAAAAACAACTTTCATTATCCTATCTATAAAATACTCCACTTCATTGTAACA
>CAYJLM010000094.1:3876-6299 GCA_964370875.1 uncultured Gammaproteobacteria bacterium
TTACAGGGGCTACCTAAACGATAGCCCCGTAAGGCTTACAGACTGGAATAGCGCCACAACTCCACAAAACCGTAATTTTCCAACGCACCCGCAAACCCCGTTGCAATACCCATTGCATTAGCGTTAGCATTGGTATTGTTGACCTGATGCTGCAATTCGAGTACCGATGCGGTGTTGAGTGTAAAACGACCCTCGCCTTCCGACATCGTGACCACCACAACCGCCGCTGCTGAGTAGGCGTTTTTGCCATACAACAAAGTGGCTCCGCCCGTAATATCTTGTAGACGGGTCTGATGTTGATTGACGCCATAAGCACCGCCGCCAAAACGACAATTATACACACCGGGTTGGATGGTAATTTGCCCGCCTGCGACTGTGCCTAACCCATTGGTATCGGTACTCTCCACTGATAAGGTACGGGTACGCCATGCCCCGCTTGCAATGGAACCCGACGTGACATCCAAATACTTCATGTAGGGCGTACGGTTGATGTTCATAAAATTCACATAGGCTCTAAAGCGCAACCCCGCGCCCACCGTTTGCAGGGCTAATCCGATGCTATCTTCAGGTGTGGTTTTAGAGGCTAACCCTGTCACCGCGTTAATGTAGAGGTATTGCCCCTGTGTCACCCCCGCTGACCCGGCCTCAAGTACCGCGTAGCCATTCGAGAGCATCTGCCCATTGCCCACATTACCCGCGTTATTGTTCTGATAGTGGGTTAACGCGCCTAACGTGCGACTTTCAGACCCACCCGCGTCAATGGAAACCACCGGATCATAAGTCCCTGCGCTACTGGGAGTAAAGTTTAAAAGCATCCCCTCAGTATAGGTGGCTGGACTTCCCAACGTAACTGCTGTAGCCACTCCCAACGGCAAGTTAATAAAGTGCCGCCGCGAAAAGATATTCGCTAGGGTAATCGTCGCAAATCCGTTGGCTACCGCAATATTCGCTAGTTCAATCTGCCAGACGTTAGTAGGTGGGGCGTCCTGTTGGGCGGTAGGTGGTACGGGCGTTACGGCGGGTGTGCCTGTCAGATAAGTTGCACGCACGGTTTGCGATGTAACATTGTAACTGAGGACAATCGAATCGACGCGCGGGTTGCCACTCGCATTAGCAGGCACGGTAAACACAATATCGGCGTCATTGGTGTAGTACGCTCCAGCGACAAGCGCTGCACCCGAACCGACAATCACGGTGGCATTGGGGGCAGCCGCAGCACGCACGGTTAATTCATTACCCACCGTGTTGTAAACGCCCCAATGCCCCGAATCGCCAAACTCGCCTAAAAATTGGCGATACATCGAACGCCATTGGGCTGAACTGTACGGCCCCGCATCGCCGACTGCGCCTAAGGCAATCCGTCCTTGCCACGGTCTTGAAATTTCGGTCATGATGTTATATTCCTATATAGCGAGTTTTATAGGTCAGACTCGCGCTAGTGGTTGGTAAGTTATCGACCAAACTAAACCCGATATGATTCACTCCGCCGGGGATGAGTGGGTCAACCTCAATTCTAAATTGGCTAATGTCTGAATTAGCCGCCAAATAGCCAAACCGATCTATCCCGTTAACGGTCACAGAGGGCGGGTTACTTTCTAAGTCAATGACCAAACTTGACCCAAGCGGGACAGCCAGTAGAAACTGAATAAAGTTATTCAGTTCGACATGATAGATGAGTGCTGAGGTAAACGGCCCATTAATGGTAATGATGGGTTGGGAGTACCATGTACCCGTGTAGGCAATCGTCGCTTGACCAAAAAAGGAGATGTCTTCAAAAAAGATATGTTCATCGTCAAACGTAATGTCAAACGCCAGTTCGTCAAGTTCCCCGCCGCCGATACTGAGGGTGTTAATCGTGCTGTCAAACCATGTCGGGTTAAGGGCATGTAGGGCTAATTGTTCGGTAAAGCCCCATTCGCGCCATTCCTCCACGCTTTGTTCGGGGAAGGTGGGGCTATAAGAACGGGCCACAATCGAACGGCGCGTGTTATCCTGCATAATGACGGTAAAGGTTAACGGCCCACCACGATTCGGACGGCAAAAGTTAATCAAGTCCGTTCGCGCTTGCCAATAGGCGGCACGGCTACAGCCATTGGTCGCAAACAACACCGTGAAATCACGCACATTTAAGCGGTAATTGAGTTCGACCTCACCCGGTTGTTTGTAGGGTTTACGAGTGATATATTCAATCGGGGGCATCCCCATACTACCGGGGGTAGTCAGTACCGCACGGGTGCTGTAATCGCTCATGTCAAATACTTGACCATCAAAAGTCGTAATCTGATAGAGTTCCCCAACATACGTTCGTGCGCTAAAGGTCATGCGACCACCACCGTTCCATCAGCAACCCGTTTCCATCCGGCTCCATCACCTATATTCCAACACAACACGCCCGGGGGGGGCGCCGGGCGGGGGGGGGGGGG
>CAYJLM010000095.1:0-4237 GCA_964370875.1 uncultured Gammaproteobacteria bacterium
TGTCGATCTTCTTATCCTTGGCGCGCTGTGTCTGGCGATCGCATATGAAAAAAAGCGGCACTGGCTATCGTTTGTTGGCGGGATCCTTCTTGGAGCCGCGCTTACCGTTCGGCTCTCAGAAATGCTGTGGGTTCTCGGCGCGGGCTGTATCCTTGCGCTTGTTTCTCTCAGGCGGCGTACGCTTCCCATACTTTTTTTATGTGTCTTGGGATTGGCGGTTCCACTGGGAATATTTTTTTCTTTAAATAAAGCGGTTTATGGGCATCCACTCTTGTTTGGATATCAGATGACCGCAACATACGAAAGCGTATCATCGCTCGACAAAACACTCAATCTGCTGTGGCATTTTGATCCGGCGGCACTTCCTGCGCTACAGGCAAGTATGGCCGAAACGATTGCGAAGGCACGCGTATATGCATTTCCTTTCGGATTTGAACCGGCAACATTTTCTCTTCATTTCAATCAATATGGCGTAACCATGTTTTGGTGGTTCTCTCTTTTGGTTGCCTTTGGATTCTTCATTGTACTGCGCAACGCTCTCTATGACATGGTTACCCGTCATCGCTTTCGTGTCTTGGTGTATACGGGGATGACGTTGTTTGTCGGATTTTGGTTGACGGCATTTTATGGGAGCTGGATCTTCTTTGACAACAGTGCGGAGGAGGTGACCATTGGTAATTCGTATGTGCGGTATTGGCTTCCGATGTATTTGCTCTCCATTCCCTTTGCCGCCTCGACGCTTGCCGCTGTGATGCGGGGACGATCGGCTTCTCTTGCTCGTTTTGCGGCGGCTACCGCGTGCGTGATTGTACTGATGTATTTTTCGGGCAATACCATCTTTATACAGTTTCGCGATAGCCAGCTAGCGGTTGCGAAAAATATCAAAAGCTACCAAGACAGCGCCCGACAGATACAGGCAGTCACGCCGCCCGACGCGGTTATTTTTTCCGAGCGATCTGACAAGAATTTTTTTCCCGAGCGCAAAGTAGCGCAAAGTTTTAAGGATTTTGCCGAGAAGGACTTAGTCCCGCCGCTCGTCGAGCGCGTGCCGGTCTATTACTACGGACTTTGGAGCGAGTTGGATGCGGAGTATATTAGTCGCCACTATTTCAGCGATTACAATCTTCACTGGGAACATACAGCCGAGTTTGGAAATAATGAACGGCTTTTTCGGGTAGTAAAAAATGGAGAATAGCAATACATTGAGTGGAAGGACACGCGGATGGGTGCTCCCGGTATGGCGCGCAGTTCTTGTGGTTGGTGTTGCAGGAATTCTGTTTTCAGTTTTGAACTATCACATTCCGCTTTCGGGCGAGAAAAATACTCGATACACATTTGATGGCCCCACCGGTATGATTAGTTTTGTCTATCCGGTTTCCCGCGTCAGGGATCGGGAGCGGGCAGAAGATGGGGCGCTATTCATCAGAATGGTTGAAGATCCGGTTTACTTTGATGTGTTGACGAGTGTTCCTTTTGATACGGCAACACTTGAAGTGACATATAACAACACATCGTCGATACCACTCCGGATGGGGGTAAAACAGAAGGAGGGGGAGATGCCGTCAATTCTTTTAAAAGATTTTGAACCGGTATCCAGGGCTGGCAATTGGTCAAAGGAGACTGTGTCATTTGATTTACGCACCGCAAACCACTACAATGGGAAATATACATTTGCGTTTTCCGCCCCCGGTCTTGTAACCGAGAAGAACATACCCGGACAGTTGCGTCTCGCAGAAATGACTCTCCGCCTGAAGCGCGAACCTTTTTCATGGAACGATATCGCGACACAATGGAAAAGGTTTTTTAAGTAATTTTGAATGTACATAACCGTTAATAATACCACGCACTGTCATCCCCGACTTGTTCGGGGATCCAGAAAAAGCCACATAAATCCGGTTAGCTGGATCCCGGGTCGAGCCCGGGATGACAATCCTAAGGGAATAAGTAAGAGGTAAACGAGGATACCTATGGTAATAAGAAAATTACTATCGACTACGCTCTCAGATCTTTTCCTTGCATCACTCTTTCTGTATCTTGCAGGGATGCTTGTTGATCTGTTCGAGCCCGGTTTTGTTTCCCGTGCATTTAATCTTTCGATTCTTTTGGCGGTGTGCGGCGGTGCAGGATTTCTATCCATTCTGATTGGCCAGCCGGAGGAGGAGCAGAAAAAGCGACCTCAAATATTCTTTTGGATTTACACTGTTGCTCTGAGTATTGCGGCAGGTATTATGATCTGGCAGGCAATGATCCCATTTTCTAGTTTTGCCCTGATATTTGGCGCCGGGGGCGGTTCGATTGTGTTTTTCGCCTGTTTTGCTATGATGATGGGCGATAATCACGCTGAGTAACACATGTATGGAAGATTGCATTTTTTGTAAAATTATTGCCAGAGAGTTGCCAAGCTGGAAACTCTATGAGGATGAGCATACGTTGGCCTTCCTCGATATTTTCCCGGTTCACAAGGGGCACACCCTGATTGTGCCAAAAAAACATTGTGCTGATTTTGTTAGTGCGGATTCACAATGTCTCCAATCGGTCCTTGCAACGACGCAAAATGTGTCCCGTGCCGTCCTGTCTGCGACCGGTGCTGATGGGTGTAATATAACGACAAACAATGGTGCCGCGGCCGGACAGGAGATTTTTCATCTTCATTGGCACATCATTCCTCGGTTTAAAAACGACGGACTCCATCTTTGGCCGCAAGCGAGCTACGCAGAAGGGGAAAAAGAGACTTTTCAAGAGAATATAAAAAAATACCTATGAAAATACTTGTTACCGGTGGATGCGGATTCATGGGATCGAACGTCATCCGTGCTCTATTACACAAATATCCCGACTACTCAGTATGCAATCTTGACGCCCTGACATACGCGGGTAATCCGGAGAACCTTCGTGATATTGAAAACGATCAGCGCTACACGTTCGTCCACGGACGCGTTGAGGATGAGGTTGCGGTTGAAAAAGTTTTCTCAGAGTTCAAGCCCGATTGCGTGGTGAACTACGCGGCGGAAACGCACGTTGACCGATCGATTATGGAACCCCGCGCGTTCTTGCTGACCGAAATTTTTGGAACACACACATTGCTCGAGGCGGTGCGTCGACATGGAACGAGTCGATATATTCAGATTTCAACCGATGAGGTGTATGGGAGCATTGAAGAAGGGGTCTGGACAGAACAGGCGCCTTTCGACCCCTCCAGTCCGTATTCAGCCGCAAAGGCAGGAGCCGACCACTTGTGTCAGGCCTATTGGAAAACATTCAAGACACCCGTCATCGTGACGCACTCGTGTAATTTCTATGGCCCATATCAGTATCCGGAAAAGATGATGCCCTTGTTTATCATTAATCTTCTTGAAGGAAAAAAGGTTCCCCTCTATGGGGATGGGCTCAATGTTCGCGAGTGGATCTATACCGAGGATCACTGTCGTGCCGTTGACATCCTCATCCACAAAGGCGTTTTGGGGGAATCATATAATATCGGGACCGGAGAGCGCATGACAAACGTCGAGCTGACACACAAGATACTATCGCTTCTTGGCAAGGGCGAAGATATGATCGAGCGGGTTGCCGATCGTGCGGGCCATGATCGTCGGTATGCGGTTGACGCGAGTAAACTTCGTGCGCTGGGCTGGCAACCGCAGTGTTCGTTCGAAGAGGCGTTCGCGAAAACAGTCGAGTGGTACAAAACACATGAGGCGTGGTGGAAGCCATTGCGCAGTGGTGAATATCTTCAGTACTATCGTCGTCAATACGAAGAAAGGCAATCAAACAATGCCAACTAAATCAAAAAAGAAAGCGCTGTTACGTCCAACCGAATTCGCGAAGTATCCAATCGTCGCGCTTGTTGGTCGTGTCAATGTTGGCAAGTCAACATTGTTTAATACTATTTTGGAGCAGAAGAAGGCCGTGGTATCGGCTGTGCCGGGCACAACGCGCGATGTGAACTATGGCTTGTGTACCTGGCGGGGAAAGACATTTGCGTTTGTGGATACGGGCGGGTTTGCCGGAAAGCCGCAGTCGGATATTGAAGAAAAGGTGGAGCGGTACGGGAGTAATGTTGTAACAACGGCTGACTGTATTGTTTTTGTTGGCGATGAAAAGGAGGGACCCAATTCAGATGATAAAATTTTTCTCCGAAATATTCGAAAGCTCAGCAATGTACCAATTTTGCTTGTGGCCAATAAAGCGGATAGAAAACGTGAAAGCGAGGACGCCAACTGGAGTGAGTGGGAGAGCT
>CAYJLM010000095.1:4247-6249 GCA_964370875.1 uncultured Gammaproteobacteria bacterium
GAGCTTGGGTCTGGGTGTCCCGCTTCGCGTATCGGCATTAACCGGGCGGGGAACCGGAGATCTTTTGGATGAAATTGTTGAGAAACTGCCGAGCAAAGAGGATGAAGAAATGAAAGAAGAAGTTCCGGAAGTGAAGGTGGCAATCGTCGGGCGCACGAATGTCGGAAAATCTTCGATTCTTAATAAACTGATTGGTCAGGAACGAGTTATCGTGAGTCCCGAACATCACACAACACGCGAGCCCCAGGATACGTTTTTGGAATACAACGGGGTTGGCTTGCGCATTATCGACACGGTCGGTATGCGTCGTAAATCGAAGATTTCCTCAAAGATCGACAGGGAGGGATTTATGCGCAGTATTCGATCTATTGAGAAGTCGGATATTGTGATCCTCGTTCTGGAAAGTATGGTCACTCCGTCAAAACAAGAGAGTCGTCTCTTGAGCATTGCAAAAGATGCCGGCGCCGGCGTACTTGTTGTGGTTAATAAGTGGGATCTTATTGAAGACAAAACAGCAAAATCAGCAAAGGCGTACGAAGATTTTTTTCACAACTATTTCAAAACCGCGCAATGGGTCCCCATTCTTTTCATCTCCGCGCTCATGGGACAGAGAACGAATAAGATTCTTGAATCGGTCATGAAAGTCATTGAACAGCGGTCAAAAACTATTGATCAGAACGATCTCGATGCGTTTTTGAAGGATGCGTTGGCGCATCAAAAGCCCCAGTGGATCCGGGGAAGAAAAAAGCCGGTTATTTTCCGTCTGCAACAGCGATCAGTCAATCCGCCAACATTTATTATCCATGCAAACGAACGACTCGCGATCAGCTATTCATATATACGCTTCATGGAACACCGTCTGCGAGAATGGTTCGGATTTGAAGGAACACCGGTTCGCATTTATACGGAGGTGTTGGATGTACGAAAGAATAAAAAATGACTTTTTTTGGGCGTAAATTGTAAAACTCATGTTCGGGCGTTTCTCCACAGGGGCATACGGAAGACGACGGTCTGAGTTTAAGGAATTTTTCAGCAGAAAAATATCCGGCCCCGAGGAAGAAATGCCCGAACAATGATGAGTTTTATAATTTACAGAAATATGAAGGTTATCGTTGGGCTTGGCAATCCGGGAAAACAATACGAGAAGACGCCGCACAATATTGGATTTCGCGTTATCGACGCGCTTGGTGAACGGATGTATGATGAAGAGGGTATGGAGCACGTCGGCGCGCAACGCCACAAGCTCTATGCGCTTGAAGAGTTTTGGTGCGCGCATGATGACGGGGCACGGGAGCGGATTGTGCTTCTAAAACCGCAAACATTCATGAACGAGTCGGGAACCGCGGTAAAAGAATATCTCGCGTATCACGGTAATGAATGCGATCCGACAAAAGACGTGTGGATCGTTCACGATGACGGAGATGTTTTCTTGGGTTCGTTGCGGCTGGATAAGAACAAACGGGCGGCAGGACATAACGGCGTTCAAAATATTTTTGACCACCTCGGCACAAAAGATGTTATTCGGTTTCGGTTTGGCATCAGGCCTGTCGGTGCCGTCAAGAAAACAGCCGCGTTTGTTCTGCGCCCTCCGCAGAAGAGCGAGCTGGAGGCATACAATGAAGGAGTAAAGCGAATGGTTGACGGTATCCTGATTGCGCTGCGAGATTCTTTTGAGCATGCTCAGCTCTTCCTTAATACTAAGGCACCGTCACAAAATAATCTAAACAATTTCATTTCATCTTCACGCCATCTTTGACCAGAAAAAATTCTCAAAATATGACTATATTCTTCAAATTTTATTCTGACAAATCTAGCGTAAACATGAACGAACTTGAATATATTATTTTGTGACAGCACCTAAAAACCTCCGGTGGTATAAACGCACTACGGAGGCGGGGACGATTTATTTAGCTGTGTGCAGTTCGAGACGCCAGCGAGGAACTCCAGTAAACTGTATCTGAAAATACAGTGTCGAGTACCGGAGCTGGGAACGAAGAAATGC
>CAYJLM010000096.1:0-6053 GCA_964370875.1 uncultured Gammaproteobacteria bacterium
GCAGATGACATTCGCCGTGTTTGCCGGATACGCCATCAGCAGATTTCTTGGTTTCTCAAACATGAACGCCATACTCCTTGCATTTGCAATGGGATTTTCCAGTACGATTATCGGCTTAAAGATTATCGGTGAAAGAAAAGAGCTGGATACATTGTACGGTCAAATAGTCATCGGCATGATGTTGACGCAGGATTTTATTGCCATACTTATTTTGTTATTTTTTGATGTGCTCACCGGAACCTATACCGGCGGCAATGCCAACACGCTGCAAGTAGTAGGGCTCATTATTGGTAAAGCCGTCGTTTTATTTTCATTGGCTTTTATCAGCTCAAAATTTTTGCTGGAGAGAATTTTTTCATACTTTGCCAAATCGGCTGAATTGTTGTTTTTGGGGTCGGTCTGCTGGTGCTTGATTTTTAGTATCTTCGCCATATACCTTGGTTTTTCAATAGAGGTGGGCGCGCTTCTTGCGGGGGTGCGCTTGTCATTTCTCCCGTATAGTTATGAGATCTCCTATCGCATTAAATCTCTTCGCGATTTTTTTCTTCCGATTTTTTTTGCCGTACTTGGCGGGCAGCTTATATTTAATGGCGGCATCGGATTCATTCTTCCCGCGATTGCGCTATCCGCGTTGGTACTATTCGGTTCGCCATTGCTTGTCATGTTTCTTCTTCTTCGTCTTGGGTATAGAGGACGCACCGGTTTTCAGGCAGGCATCTCCATTAGTCAAATTAGCGAATTTTCTTTTATACTCATGGCCCTTGCGTTTTCAAAGGGTGTCGTCGACCGTGAACTCGTGTCGCTTGTGGCGCTTATCGGGCTCATTACCATGACCATATCATCGTACATGTTTGAATACAATGAACATCTGTATAGGCCAATGAAAAAACTTCTTAAGCGTTTTGAAATGAATACGAAGGAAGACGAATTTGATCGCTTGCCGGATGTACTGAAGAAACATGTTATTCTGGTTGGATTCAATTCCATGGGGCATAGCGTGTATCATGCTTTGAAAAGAGCCGGACGCCGCGTGGTGGTGATTGATAATAATCCCGCAACCGTGAAAATACTTCAAGGAAAAAATATTCCGAATATGTACGGAAGCATGAACGACGATGAAGTATTGGAACGATTGCATTTGCATAATTCCACAGCCATTATTTCTACCGTGCGATCCGTGCATGATACGGTGGAACTTCTGGAATACGCAAAACACCATACCGTACCATCAAAAATCATTGTTACTGCTTTCACTATCAGTGATGCCGTACGCTTTTACGGCCTCGGCGCTCACTACGTAATCGTCCCTCCTGTCATCAGTGCCGAATTTATTCCCGATGTTTTGAAATACGGTAAAAAACAAATTCAGGCCCATGCGAATAATCTGCGACACCTAAAAACACTAAATACGCATCTATAAAATAGCTCTATTTTTTACCACTCTCAAACTATGTCAAAAAATAAATTAACCCTGAATTATATCGCAAAGAATATGTCCATAGTTATTGGACTTGTTCTGGTTTGGCGAGGTATATGGTATGTGCTCGATGCTTTGGATAAATGGCTTTTTGGCGGGGGTCATTTCTGGACAGCATTGTTCGGGATCGTTCTTGGTTTAGTGATTCTTTATTTGCCCGACCATGACTTAAAGGAAATCGAAAAATTATAAACAGTATGATCACGTACGTATTATTTATTGTTGGTTTTTATCTCCTCATCAAAGGAGCGGATCTTTTGGTTGACGGATCAGCTTCAATAGCAAAAAAATTCAAAATTTCAAGTATTGTCATCGGCCTAACCATTGTGGCATTTGGGACGTCCGCCCCGGAATTCATTGTCAGTATTCTGGCGAGCGTGCAAGGCGACACTCAAATCGCAATTGGAAATATTTTGGGAAGTAACATTGCAAATATACTATTAATCCTCGGGATATCTGCCGTTATCTACCCAATAACCGCCAAGAGAAATACGGTGTTAAAGGAAATTCCATTGAGCCTCTTGGCTGCCATTGTTTTGGGCCTTATGGCTAACGATATGATTATTGATGGAGCTGGCTTTTCCGGTATCACCAGAATAGACGGTTTCATCCTTCTGTCATTTTTTGTTATTTTTCTTTACTATACTTTTAGCATTACGCGGTCGGATAAGGACATTATTGAGGAGGAAATCAAAGTATTCAATCATTCTAAGTCAGTACTGTTTATTATCCTTGGTCTTGTGGGCTTGGTCATTGGCGGAAAATGGATTGTTGATGGTGCGGTTCAAATCGCGGATTTTTTCAATATCAGCCAATCGTTGGTTGGCTTAACAATTGTCGCGCTAGGTACATCACTGCCGGAATTGGCCACTTCAGCGGTGGCCGCTTATAAAAAACAGTCTGACATTGCTATTGGAAATGTAGTCGGTTCAAATATTTTTAACATTTTTTGGGTGCTTGGTGCCAGTGCCGTTATACACCCATTACCCTTTAATATCAGTTTAAACAGCGATGTTATAATGGTGATATTCGCAAGTATGGTGTTATTTACCGCCATGTTTATAGGCAAAAAGCTCATAATTGAAAGATGGCAAGGAGTATTGATGATTATTGCATATGCGAGTTATATCGTGCTATTGGTTTTGACCAAATAATTCATTTTGGCTACGCATTCTCCCTTTAATTTTTTTATGCATACCACCTTGAAGATAGGAGGGGGTATGCGGGGTAAGAAACGAGGCGAAGCAGCCACAGTATTATAAATAGAAATATAGCTATGAGAAAGATTATTGTAATCGCAATGATGTTAGCGCTTGCTCCACTGGCGCTTTACGCGGCAGGGGAGCCGAACACGTATAATAACGATTTCAGCATCAACCTTCCTGATCGCGGCGAGGATGTTCGTGATATTCCACCACTACCTAATCCGGGAATGTTTGGAAGTCAGATCGTTGCAGGCGTGACGTCAATTCCCATGATGTACAGCGATCGGGACGTGACATATAACGAGAAGGGTTTTGAGAAGATGTCCTATAGGCCATACGGCGACACTATTACCGCCGCGGAACTGCTGAAGGCCGAAACTGTCAACACGCTCGCCGGAACGACACTTTATTTTTTTAATCAAAGCAGTAGAAACCTCCAGGTTGAAAGTGCTGATGGATTGCTGACGAACTTTGGCATGAGTGAAGCGGCCGGCTCCAGTAATGAGCCGGTATACAGCTACTTATTTCAGCGGCCAGGTAAATACACGGTGCGCAATAAATTAAAACCCTACCAGCAAGTTTTTATTGACGTAAAAGATCCTCGAGAGAAAGATGTTTGCGTGATACGGGAGACATATACGAAGAACGGCGTTACACAAGAAAAGGAATTTCGCGCATCCTGGTGTGATGTACCGCGCGACACGTCTGCTGTTATTTACCCGGAAGATTTGGTAAAGAAGGAACAAGAGTACATAGCCTGCATCCAGGTTATCGCGCCTGCGCGTAATAAAACCACTGGCGAGGTGAAATATTTTTCTACACCCTGCACTATTCCCGAAGGGTGGGAGGCGTTGCCGCTCGATTACAGGCCGGAAGATAATCGTCCCGTGGAAAAACAGAACACCCAGCAAGCGCTTCCGAATAAACTCATGCATCTTAAGGGGCGTATTCTTTTGCAAGTTCAGTCGGCCGGAGAGGCATGGTATGTTCATCCCAAAACTGGCGAACGCACGTTGTTGGGACGACCCGCAGATGCATTTGCCGCAATGAGAAAACTTGGGGTTGGTATTAGCAACAATGATCTTAAGCGACTCTTTGGGACGGTACCGTATAAGGAGCAACAGCTCGCGATCAAGGATCGCGCAATGGCACAGAAGCTCGCCGGGACCATACTTCTTCAGGTTGAGCGGAACGGTGAGGCTTATTACCTTGATCCTACTAATTTGATCGCATATTTCCTCGGGCGACCTTCAGACGCTTTCCAGGTTATGAGAAAGCGGGGTCTTGGCATCACAAACGAGAATCTGTCCGCGGTTCCAACGCGGGCTTGGTAGTATTTGAGTTTTATCGAATTCTTTGTTCTTAAAACGTGAAAACTGCCGATATCTTTTGTATATTTCACGATTATACTCATCCAAAGCATGAACATCTATTCTCGAATGGATCAGGAATTCAAAAATATCACATTCGAGATACGCTCGCGATTTTCACGCATTCCTACCACGGTTAAAAATAGTGTTCCGTACGTGTGTCAGTTTGCACGTCCAGAACATGCTGAGCTGAGCTTGAAAGGAGAACTCCTTCCAATAAACGATCCCGATTGGCGTAATACCGGCGCTTCATCACCGGAAAGATATGCGCAGTGGGCATTTACCATGTGTGGTATGGCGTGTACGGCAATGACTCTTGCATATTTCAAGAATCGTACGTATCTTCCCGCGGTGCTGGCGGAAGATGCTCTCAAGCATAATGTCTATCATGAGACAGTAGATGAAATCTCTTCCATGAGGTATGCCGAGTATGCGCAATGGATCGGTGTGTATGCACTAAGCGCTCGAGTATGCACCCGATTAAGTATACGTGGCATTCGTTTTGCACTTGCGAATGGCGGGCTTGTTATAGCGTCAGTGAACCCGAATATCCGAGGATATGATACAGTTCCAGCACATCAAAAAGGAGGGCATCTTGTTGTAGTGACAGGTTATGATGTGGGTAAAGATGCTGTTTCTCTGAATAACCCTTCCGGTTTTGTAAGCACGAATACTCAAGCCGGACATACAGTATCGACTGACGAATTCATGCGTTATTTCGCCGGACGAGGTATTGTTGTTATGAAAAATGACGGAAGTAGTACTGTGGATTCTTTTGTTTAAATCATGTAGGATTAGCTATGATCGGTATTATTGGATAGAGTGTCTGTTTTAAAAATCACAATTATGGCAGAACGACTGAAAAATAATGAATTGGATGAACTATTTCCGGGGCGGGATATGCAACCAGTGCTTAAATATGCTCGTCTTGCGCCTGACGTATGGAGTGCGCTTGGTAGACTAAAACGCACAGGATATGTGAAGCGGGACATACCCAACCCTGAAACAGTACAGGAGCACACAATTGCAGTCATGAGAATTGCCGAAACGCTTGGGGGGGGGGCTATCAGATGAGGAAAAGAATGGGCTTACGGATATGCTCGAGGTCCATGATTGGCCCGAGGCACTAGCGGGGGATGAGGCAATCCTTCATTCTGATGAAAAACAGCTGGATGCGCTCAAAAAAAATAAGGCGAAGAAAGAACGAGTTGCGTTGGAGGAAATTTGCGGAAAACTTGGGGAACAGGGAAAAGAGATTTTTGCATTGTGGGAGCGGTATGAAAAGCGCGCCGATCCTGCTGCGTCGCTTGCGAGTCAAATAGATAAGTATCAAGCTGTCGAAAGAGCACTTTTGTACGAAATAGAGCAGGGCGTTTCGTTGTTCAGAGAGTTTGATTATTACGAATGGGCGCTCGGCCGGATTACTCACCCCGCCCTCCTGGCTCGCTTGAGAAAACTTGATGCCTACTGGCGGAAGAATCATTTAGAGTAGTGCTATGCACAGTGAGATGCTGCGGGGAGATGAGGATCCGCTGTCATTCTAAAGACTCTTGTTGCCAATAAACTTCCATGGGTGTAAACCCATGGAAGTTTATTCATCCATTTGATATGGAACGGATGCGAAAGAGTGTCGCGTTCTTTGAGTGTCAGATGCCGTTTGACCCTGGGCTGGATAGCAATGTTAAAAATGCCGGTCGCGTGATTGCGCTTATCATCCAGTCACGATACCGAGCGCCCGGTCAGAATGATTCTTGACAATAAAAAATGAGCACCTATACTATATAGTATAACTACTTACCCTATATATTATGGCGATTGTCAATTTTGCTATTCCGCCCATGCTCGACAGGCGTATCGGATCAACAATCAAAGAAAAGGGCTTTGCAAGCAAGGCTGAATTTTTTCGTTTTGCCGCCGTTTATTTTATGGATGTGATCGATAAGCCATTTGTAAGCGAGGATGATCGCGCGGAATATCTCACCTCCACGCTCCGAAAGGAGC
>CAYJLM010000097.1:0-5964 GCA_964370875.1 uncultured Gammaproteobacteria bacterium
ATACTTGTGTGGGCGGTGCTTGGGCTCGAGGCGCTTGGCGGATTATTGGTTGGTGCTATTGTCACCGGGCTTTTTGTTGCCATTTCGATGACCTCGGGCGGCGGTGCATGGGACAATGCAAAAAAATATATTGAGGAAGGAAACTTTGGGGGAAAGGGGTCTTTTGCTCATCAGGCGGCAGTCACCGGAGATACGGTTGGTGACCCCTATAAGGACACTGCTGGTCCGGCCATAAATCCAATGATTAAAATATTAAACATTGTCGCACTTCTGATCGTTCTTGTTCTCATGCGATAATCCATTATTTTGCTTATTCATAATTTAATTCATAAGGTGTAGTCTGGCACGTCCCGAATATCTGCTTGTTGCGGATTGGAGGGTGGGGTCAGAAAAATGTATATGACAACACAACAACAAATAGAGGAGCAGGGAAAGAAAGAGTTTCGCGATCTTTTGGATCAATATAGCGCGAAGCTTCCAAAGGTTGGAGATGTAATTTCGGGACGGGTTATTTCCGTTTCCAAAGGAGAGGTGCAGATTGATATCGACGGCATCGCAACGGGACTGGTTCGCGGGTACGAGCTGATCGATGAGTCCGGTGAATATTCGAATCTTCATGTTGAGGACGAGGTAAGCGCGACTGTTCTTGAGCTTGAAAACGAGCGTGGGCTTGTCGAGCTTTCATTCAGATCCGCAGGTCATAAAAAGGCATGGGATAAACTTCGCGTGCTGATGCAGTCTGGCGAGATTATTTCAGTAAAAACAGTCGATGCCAACAAGGGCGGTCTTATGGTTTCCTGCGGAAATGTGAATGGATTTATGCCTGTTTCTCAGCTGTGCCCAGAGCACTATCCTCGCATTCAAGGTGGCGACAAGAATAAGATTTTGGATAAGCTGAAGTCGTATATCGGCGAAGTATTCGAGGCAAAGGTTATTGATGTGAATGAAGACGAAGAGAAGCTTATCGTTTCGGAAAAAGCGGCATGGGAAGTCAAGCAGAAAGATGTAATCTCAAGCTACACCGTGAGCGATATTGTCGAAGGTGTTGTTACGGTTATCACTGATTTTGGCGCCTTTGTAGAATTTGGCGAAGGGCTGGAGGGGCTTATTCATATTTCTGAGATCGCATGGCAGCGTATCGATGATCCGAAAGAATTCCTGCGGTCGGGACAAAAAGTAAAGGCACAAATTATCAAGATTGAAGGATCTAAGATTTTTCTATCCATGAAAAATCTTATTCCTGATCCATGGAAGAACGTCAAGGATAAATACGCGATCGGTCAGAAAGTTACCGGCAAAGTATTGAAGGTCAATCCATTTGGATTGTTTGTTGAGCTTGATCCGGAGATTCACGGCTTGGCGCACGTTTCAGAGCTTTCCGCAAAGGGACCGGTTGAGCCGTCACAGATTGCAACTCCTGGCAGTGAAATGGAATTTGTGGTTGTCTCCATTGAGCCGGAAGAGCATCGTCTTGGTCTGAGCTTGAAAGCCCTTACGCAAAAACCGCGACCTACTGACGTTGCGGAGGTATCAGAAGACGCCAAGAAAACAGAAAACGCGGAGGAAGAGCAAGAGGAGTCCTCAGCCACGCAGGTCTAATCGGAATTTCACATTTTTATTACCATGAATACGATTACAAAAAATATTGTCGTGTTCCTTCTCGTTATTATCGGAGTCGGCGCTTTTTTTAGTTTGTATTCGCTTCAGTCACCGAAGATTCAGAAGGTGGGCATCCAAGCCGTTGTCGACCAAATTGCGAAGGAGTCGATAAAAAAAATCGCTGTTGATGGCGAAACACTCACTATTGAAATGAAGGACGGGACGAAGGAAGTCGCCTATAAAGAGCCGGGTGAATCATTGAGTGTGTTATTGAAGAATTTCAATGTCGATTCAGAGAAGATAAAAAAGATTGAACTAGATGTTTCGGACCAGAGAAAGTCTTTCTGGATGAGTACCATCTTTTCATTCCTGTTACCTTTTTTGATTTTGGGATTTATTGCATTCTTTACCATTCGGCAATTGCAAGGAGCAAATAATAAAGCACTTACGTTTGGGATGAGCCGCGCGCGACAATTTGATCCAAAAGAAATGAAGAACAAGGTGACGTTTGAAGATGTCGCTGGCGCAGCCGAGGCAAAACAGGAGCTTCATGAGGTTATCGAGTTCTTGAAAGATCCGAAGAAGTTTCATGATCTCGGCGCAAAAATTCCAAAAGGGGTCTTATTGATTGGCGCACCCGGTACCGGCAAGACGCTTCTTGCAAAGGCGGTCGCCGGTGAGGCAGATGTCCCCTTTTTCCATGTTTCCGGTTCTGAATTTATCGAAATGTTTGTTGGTGTCGGTGCTAGTCGTGTGCGTGATCTTTTTGCTCGCGCAAAAAAGAGCGCACCGTGTATTATCTTTGTTGATGAGCTTGATGCGGTGGGTCGACAGCGAGGAGCCGGTCTTGGCGGGTCACACGACGAGCGCGAACAGACACTTAACCAGATTCTTGTTGAGATGGATGGATTTGAGCCGACGGACAATGTTATTGTTGTCTCAGCCACAAATAGGCCCGACGTCCTGGATCCGGCTCTTTTGCGTCCGGGACGATTTGATAGACGTGTCATGATTGACTTACCGACGCTTGTCGATCGAGAGGCAATTTTGAAGGTACATGCAAAGAATAAACCAATGGCAAGCGACGTTGACTTTAACCGCGTTGCGCAGAGGACACCGGGATTTTCCGGAGCGGATCTCGCAAATCTTTTGAATGAGGCCGCGATTCTCGTCGCGCGACGCGATGGGAAAGAAATAATGATGGCCGATGTTTTCTCGAGCATCGAAAAGGTTATTCTCGGACCCGAGCGAAAGGGGCGCCTCATTTCCGATAAGGAAAAAAAGATAACAGCGTACCATGAAGGGGGTCACGCGCTTATATCGCACATCTTGCCTGATTCGCCACCGGTTCAGAAGATTTCGATTATCTCCCGCGGTCCTGCCGCCGGGTACACCATGAACCTCCCAACAGAAGATAGACTTTTTCGCACTAAGAAGGAATTCCAGGCAGAGCTCGCCGTGCTCCTCGGCGGATTTACAGCGGAGAGTATTATTTTCGGGGATGTTACGACCGGTGCCAGTGATGACCTCAAAAAGGCCACGCGACTGGCGAGGAAGCTTGTTACTCAATATGGCATGAGTGAGGGGTTAGGACAGCGCACCTACGGAGAGAAAGATGATCTTATTTTCCTTGGTCGTGAAATTACCGAACAGCGTGATTATAGTGAGAAAACTGCCGAGGCGATCGATACTGAAATTACCGGATTTATTGGTTCTGCCAAAACGATTGCAGAAAATACGCTGAATCAGTATAGGGAAAAACTCGAAACTATTGTACACTTATTGCTAGAGAAGGAGACAATCGAGAAAGAGGAGTTCGACGCTCTCTTTTCTGAAGAGAAAAAATAAAAAACCAATAACGGATAATCCCCACTATCCTTATGGTTGACGATTCTCACGCTACGGTTCAGCAGGGATTTTCTTCTGAAGAAAAACTTCAGAGGAAGATGGCCCAGCTTGGAGCTCAACAGAAAGAGCAGGAGGCCCAAATGCTTGGGTACTCTTCTGCTTTGCCATACGTTTCACTTGTCGGAGTTCCTATTTCCGCTGGTGCTCTTGCTATTATCCCGGAAGGTGATGCACGAACATTTGGGGCTGTCTGTTTTCTTGAAACATTGGGCGAGAAGAAAATAGGCGTCGTTGATCCATACAATGAAGAAACAAAAAAATTCCTTCAACAGCTTCAAGAAAAAATACACGACGTATTTTCCATTTTTGTTATATCGCAACACAGTCTTGAGTCAGCACTAAAGCTGTATGGACAGATTCCGAAGATAAAAGAAGAGGTTGCGGGTGTTCAGATAACAGAGGAGGATATCGAGAAATACGGAAATGAGTATGCCGACATACGCACGCTCAACGAAAAACTGCACGACAAATCCGTAACGGATATTTTGACCATCCTTGTTTCGGTCGCGCTGAAGACCGGTTCGTCGGATATTCATGTTGAGGCGGAAGAGGCGGATATAAAGGCGCGACTTCGTATAGACGGTATTCTCCATGACATCGCAACGCTACCGTCAGAGCTATGGAAGCAGATTGCCGCGCGCGTCAAGCTACTTTCCGGGCTGAAGCTCAATATTGTCGACAGGCCGCAAGATGGTCGATTTACGATTTTTTACAAAAAAGACAAGGTTGAGGTGCGTGTTTCAACGCTTCCGACTGGGTACGGGGAAAGCGTTGTTATGCGATTGCTTCGTTCAACTGCAACAGGGCTGTCATTTGAAGATTTGGGATTGTCGCCGTATACCTATAAACTTCTCAAGGCGGAAATAGACAAGCCAAACGGTATGATTATTACCACCGGCCCAACCGGTTCAGGAAAGACAACGACATTGTACGCAATCCTTAATTATCTCAATTCACCCGAGATAAAGATTATTACACTGGAAGACCCGATTGAGTACAAGCTTGCGGGTGTGAACCAGAGTCAGATTGACGCGTCCAAGGGATACACCTTTGCCGGTGGTCTTCGATCGATCTTGCGGCAAGATCCCGATATTATTATGGTCGGTGAAATACGCGATCTCGAGACGGCGGACACCGCTATCAATGCCGCGCTGACCGGTCATCTGGTACTTTCAACAATTCATACCAATAGCGCTGCGGGTGCCGTGCCACGATTTCTTGCCATGGGCGTTAAGGAGTTCTTACTTGCACCCTCACTCAATGCGATTATCGGTCAGCGACTTGTCCGACGTCTGTGCCAGGCATGCAAGAAGGAAGCGGTGCTTGATGCGTCTGCACGTGAGAAGGCAGAAAAAATCCTTCACGCCATTTCACCGCTTGCGAACATGAGCGTTGATTCTTTGAATTTAAAATTTTGGACAGCTGGTGGATGTGAGGCGTGCCACGGACTTGCATACAAGGGGCGTATCGGTATTTATGAAGTAATGGTTATGAGTCCCGAAATAGAACAGCTTATTTTATCAAAATCATCATCTGAATATCAGATTCAGGATATCGCGATTAAGAATGGTATGCTTACGATGGTTCAGGATGGCCTCTTGCGAGCACTCGAAGGAGTGACATCGGTTGAGGAAGTTTTCAGTGTTGCCGATTAAGATGAATATGGTATGAGACAGGCAATGAGTTGCAAAAATGACGAGCTCGATGGAGATACGTCCTCGCTCATCCATGACGCGTGGAACGACAGACCAATCCATCTTGTCGAAAAAGCGTTTACGCACGGTAGCACTGTAGATCAAGCGATTTGTGCCGCACATCAGGCGATGCTCGAGGCGAACAAAAGAAAGAGAGAAGATGTGGTGACACGATGGCAGCACGTACTGCTTACGTGCTATGTACTCCGAAGAGAATTCGAACAAAAAAAATAGTCCCGATGAAAAATATCGGGACTATTTTATTGTGTGTTTCCTCAAAACAAGTACTCGCGTGGGGGTGAATGCTTGCTTTGGATTTCATTTCATCAGATTACTCTTCATCAAAAAAATTTGGAAGTGGATAAGTTGATTAATTATTTTTTTCTTCACTTTCCTTTTGGTATTCCTCATTGAGCACGCACGTAACATGCTCATCGAGTGCAAATGGTTCTGACTCGAAGGTTCCAATGTGGCGAATCGCTTCTTCATTTTCTTCCACGCGCGTCACTTCAAATGCCTTATCATTCGACTCAATAATTCCGACGGGTTGCGTACTCGCAGGCGTGCCGGGACGAAATACTGTCTGATCAAGGATAACAACTACGGCATCGTCTTCATGGAGGACATCGAGCACTTGCGCCGAGCAGGTAAGAACTTTCTCGCTACTTTCATATAGTTTCTTTGTGGCAAACATAGCTGAACAGTGTCATGAATAATTAATGGTAAATTATTTCTTTTCCCAAGGAAATACAATCCATTGATC
>CAYJLM010000098.1:0-5915 GCA_964370875.1 uncultured Gammaproteobacteria bacterium
TGAGCGACGGATATTTCGGATAAGCGCTGTTATGCGAAGTCGCGCAAGCGACGAGGAGAACAGCGGTAGTAAGTGCGGACATTATTCAGATATTCTTTGTTGTCGGATGTAAATTTAGCCCCGCCCCTGTTTAATCTTCTATTAAAAAATCTGACAAATACTGCTCCTCAACTCAGTGTTTCATGGCATAAAGTTTACACTCCTGATATGCTGGTGATTGCCAATTTCCATCCTCGCGTGGCATTTTAAAAACTTTGTTAGGCAACACGACATAAAGGGTATCATTATTCCAAAAGTGAGCATACCAAGCTTCTTTTATCTCCCTTGCAATATCGCTACAAACATCAATGATTTGATCATCGGCAATCTTCAGCTTAAAATCATGCCATATTTTTGGCTCACCTTCAAATTCAGGATGATACTCGACAATAACTTTGATTGCCTCAAAGTTATTCAAATTTGTCGGATTTTTTAATGACTCTGATAAAACGAAACCTTTATACATACTTTATTCGTGTTAATAGCACTAAGGGGCTAAATTTATTTCCGACAATGTTTCGGCATATCTGATGTTCTGGCGGTTTTATTGCTCATGCTTTCAGTTTAGTACGACCTTTATTATTTGCACAAGCTTTGTCTTATTGCCAATCAGAGTCGGAATATGGGCGGAATCCCGACTCGTTCCATAAAATTACAAATGAGAGTTGGGATGTAGCCAGATATGCCGTGTTATTCGCTGTGATTTTTTTATCTCGTTATTTTATTCGCCGTTCGTTCAACTCAGTACTAGAAAATCTTAATTTTTTTTTAAAAAAAAATAGAAGAGGGGCAGGGGTGAATTCCATTTTTCAAAAACTCCATTTTCTCTTAGCACTTAAAAAAATCTTTTCCATTCATTATTTCCAAGGGAAGTTTTGGGACAGGACCGCTTAGATAACTTTTTAGGTTTTTAGACTGTCTTCTTAATTTCTCTTCATATCCAAGTACGAGAAGAGTATTGCCACTAGCAAGACCTAAATCTGTACAAATTTTCCCTTCTCGATAAACTCTTACATTACCCAACGGACCAGAACGGTCATCGACATGATTATTATTAAATTTCCAAACATCAATCATTTTTTCTCCGTTGTAAGACCAAATGAAACCTATTATGTATGAAGTATCACTATAATACTCGCCATCAGTACCTATGATGTTTAGTATATACTTTTCTAATGCCTTAGAGTCATAATTTCTAAAAGATTTTTTTGCATCTGCATCTGGCCAAATAATAATCTGTTTTTTCTTATAAAAATAGTTTAAGCAATTATAAAATGAATGATTCGGCCTATAATCAAAACCTAGTTGAGGAGAATTAGCCTGATCCCAGATAGATAGAAATAGCTGTTTCTGATTTTTGGCAAATATTTTATTTTTAATAATTAACATTTCTTTTTCGTCATAAATGGCCACAATATTATCAAAAATCAATATTTCATACCGAATATCAAATATATTTTTAGGAACGTACCTAAAAGACATTATCATATCTATGAAATCATTATTCCTGGAGAACTCTTTCAGATTGTAGTGATTGGTAATTTGCTTTACTTTGACTTTATTAACTAGAAACTTTTTTCTTAACTCTTCTGCTTTTTCTTTAGGAATTAAATCGGACAGATTTCCTTTTTCAAAAATAAAAATCTCTTTATCTTTTGCATTCGCAGAAAGTAAAGTAATCTGGTATAAATCTTCTTTTGTCGTTGGTTTAAATATTGTTTTCTCCATGACAGTGAAACATTGCAATATAAAGATTCGTTTTTAGCGAAGGGATGGAGTAAAAAACACTTCTTCCCTCCCCTCTTTAAAAGTAAAAAATTAGATTTTCGTCGTTGTTAAGTGCACCATGAGTTATATTACCACAAGATAAAAAAAATTATGGTGTATATCCCTTGTTAAGTGACCCGAACGGAGCGAAGCGGAGTGAAAGCGCAGCGGGGTCTGAGCGAAGCGAAGAAGTAATGAGACTGCCGTCATATTTATTTTTTTAAAATGTCCGATGTGATATCAATTCTTGAATCAACAAAATTGCCTTTCACATTCCCCTCAGAATTAACCCAAACTTGTTCAGGTGCAAACTTGTAAATTCTCCGGGGTAAGAATGCCAAAAATTCTTCCGGTTTTCTGGGCTTCTTGTTTATTCTTGAATAAAGTAACTTCAATGATTTTACAATTTCTACTGCATCTTTTGCTTCTAATTGTCGGGCTTTGCCTTGCATGTACACTCCAAAACCTTTGCCCTCTGGAACAGTGGAATCATAAATGACAACAAATACTTTTTCATTTTCTTTGATGTTTTTGGAGTGTTGATTTTCTTTCCAAGAAGCCCAGTAGAAATTGTAATTTTTGTCAAAAGCGGAATAGACCGGAGAATTCCATGGTTGTCCATTTTTGTCGCAAGTGGCAATCGTGATATACAAAATATCATTGATTACTTTCTTTGCTTCAGTGGTTAATTCTGAGGGGTTCATATTATAGTAGTTGTTCTAAGGAAATTTTAAAACTTTCTAAAGGCAGTCTCATTATTGAGCATAACGTTTGCGTCTCATACGATAGTCCCTCGAAGCTTCAGCGGAGAGGGATTTCGTATAGACGCTGTTGTGTGGAGTTGACCGGCTACCTCTTCAGGCATTCATCTAGAAGTTCTGGAAATTCGACTGTGCCTAAGTCATTTAGAGAAAAATGCCCTTTATTAGCAAACTCTCGATACGTTGCCTGATCAATGTTTTTTCGAATGAGATCGACTGTTTTCAGAACACTCCCATCATCATTGTTTGAGTAAAATACAGTAATACCACTTGTTCGTGAAACGAGGTTTCGATCCATTGAAAAGTCGAAGAAATCTGCTGTGTCAGAGCGATGGTTATTGGAAGGGTTGGTCCAGGGAGCAACGAGTATTACCTTACCGACATGGAGATCTTGATGTTCGCTGAGATATCGGACCAAAAAACCACCACCACAGCTATGTCCAATTAGCATTGTTTCAGGAGTCAATTCAAAGCGCTCCAGCTCTTTTTTCCATATAGCATAGCGTGGTTGCCATGGTGTTGGGATTTCCAGTGCGACGGTAAAAATATCCTTGAGCATCAGTTGCTTAGAAAGCCAAGGAAACCAATGATCGTTGCTATTCGTTGGACGTGCCGGATCGTAGTATTCATCTTGATCAGGTCGTCCGGGGATTAAAATTGCGTTTCTCATAGGCTTAGAAATATTGGTAGCCGGTCAATTTCACACAACGTTTGTGTGTATACGATGTTGGGACCGTAGGGAGCAATATGAGTGAAGCGGCGAGGATCGAGGAGCGAAACCGCATACACGCTGTTATATGATGTTATTTAACTTTTTCCTTCTTTAATTAGTGATCTGATGATCTCGTCTGCGCTTAATCTCATTGCATTAGGAGCTGCTAAAATATTGTTCAATGGTATCAAGGCATATTTTCCAAAAACGCTATTGCCGGCTGAGTCGAGTTTCGGTCCGTATGTACAAAATGCGCCACGACCCGGATCAATGTTAATGATAAGGCCACCCACGCCACTCTTGCAGGATAAGGCCCGAGCCCCTGCGGCAAGAAGTGAAATTTCGCCCGTGTGTTCATAGAGGCCATAAGAATTCATAGCGTTAATTGCCCGAACGATGTGGTCTTCTTTAAAAATTTGCTTACCGCTTTTTTTGCCACTATTTGCCAATACTACGCAGGCTCGGGCCGCTTCTTCGGCAGTGACACCGATTGAGCAGGCTTTTGTATAATGTTCTAAAGCCTTTTCACCCTCCTGCTGGTTTTTGAATCGGCCGACTGCGACAAGACGATAAGCGATGGCTCGGTTATTACTGTTGTTTTCCATTTCAGATCTGAAGACATCTTCTAAAATATCGAGTTTTGGATTATCAGTAAGCTCGCGCATAAAATCCAGAAAATCTTTAAAATCACCGACCGAGCCGGCCGAGGAAATTGCGCCCGCATTGTTGAGTGGGTGGCATGGTCTTGTTCTATGAGATTCTGGTTGCAATACTTGATCAGCGTTGAAGTGAAGGGCCGTAGCTTCAATGGCCGAAATTGACTCAGCCGTCAATCCTTGCTGAAGTGCATAGATATACAAAAAAGGTTTGATGACAGATTGAACGCTGACTTTAACGTCTAAGCCATTTCCAACGGCAAGGATGTTTCCATTCAAATCTTCAATTGCGATGGCAGTTTTCTTTGGATCTACTTTTGTAAGTTCAGGAATGTATGATGCAAGTTCGCCATACGTTGCCATTTTGTTGGCCCACTCATAAATCTGCTCAATCAGCTCCTGTGTTATTCCCATTTCAGTAAGGGTTTGAGCGGAAACAGAGCGTTTTTGGCTTTCCAATATTTGTTTTAGCAGCTCCGATTTCATATTTCTATTGTACAGAAGAAGTTAAATAATCTCATATAATGTCCGCGCTTAATCCGATGTATCTGGCGTCCACCCCAGGTGAGCGACGGATATTTCGGATAAGCGCTGTTATGTGGGCTTGCTGAAAGCCCACCACCGACCGAAGGGACAGTTTTTTGAATGGCGTTCTATCAATGGAGCGAATAGCGACTATCAAGAACAAGAATTAAGGGGACAATTTCTCCACAAGGAAATCAGTTATTAATCTTTTCATCTCACTATATTGTGCAGGAGCAGCATAATCATGATTAGCTCCTTTAACAACATTAACTTCGGTATCGACTATTTTCGCAAGATTTTGACTTTGTCTTATTGGAACAACAGTATCGCCATCTCCATGAACAAGCAATACGGGACAAGCGATGTTTTTAGCCATTTTAAAAGTGTCATATGTTTGGAGATCTTCCCAAAAAGCATAATTTAGTTCAAAGTTTTCGCCACATTCATCATAATGTATAGTGCCTTCTCGTTTCCATTTTTCAATTCTTGCACCCCCTAGTCTTTGCATCCAGAAATCAATAGGTTCAACTACTGGAGATTTTAATGCTAATGCATGAATTTTAGAATCTTGAGAAGCAGCAATAATCGATATTAATCCACCAAAACTAGTACCAATTAAGCCAATATTATAATCTCCCCTGCTACGAACCAAAGAAATTGCTGCTTTGATGCCATCAACACATTTTGTGAGTGTAACATCTCTTGTAACTGTGTATTTTGCGTCTTTGCAATAAAGTTTTCCATGTCCATAATAATCGTATCTTAAAGTTCCAATACCTGCTTTGTTTAGTTCATTCTGTAATTCTACATATAGCTTGCTTTCTTTACTACTGGAAAAACCATGAGATATTATTACAACTGATTCCGCTTGTTTAGGTATTGAGATTGTTCCTAAAATATGATTTCCTCGTGAATCTGCAAAAGTTACTTCATCCATAATGAAGGTTATTATTAGAATTATTATAAATCTTAAGCTCTCCACTGCTTAAAATAGTTACACAAACCTTCGTCATTCAACTTAATTACAAAAATGCCGTCAATCTTTTGGTGGGACAATTGAGGTAGCTGGGTTCTCTCTACCCGCCAGTTAACAATACATAGGTTTCCAGAGACGGCGAGTACATCATAATCAAAAGACACGTCCTTTTGGTTCGCAGGAATAACTTTCCATAAATCAAATACTTCATCCCAGCTTTGGCAGGGTTTTTTCGTTGCTGACTCATAATACTCGACATCTTTCGAAAAAAGATTGGCGGCAATTTGGGGATCAAGAGCCACCCAAGCTTTTCCAAGATCAGTTAGCCAGTGTTGGTATGTTGTAGAATCTATATTCATAGGAGCTGAAAATTATTTCCGATTATGTCCGCGCTTAATCCGATGTATCTGGCATCCACCCCAGGTGAGCGACGGATATTTCGGATAAGCGCTGTTATGCGAAGTCGCGCAAGCGACGAG
>CAYJLM010000099.1:0-5846 GCA_964370875.1 uncultured Gammaproteobacteria bacterium
GGCCCTACGCATGCGGCAGCTGACGCATCTCTGCAAAACAACGTCAATGCGCGAAAACGTACGAATCCCGGTCGCACGCCGGCTTTTGTATCCTCATCAAGAAGGGCCGACATTATTTTCTGCGCGCGATCAAGCGCTAGCGCCGTATCGACACGCCCCTTTACGCCCGATTTAACAAGGGTTTTCTTTGCGAGTTGTTCGAACGACGTGAAGGCCATATATATTTTTCACCGGACCCAGGTTAATATTTTCGATACTCACAGATGTCTCGGAAATCACAGTATTTGCACTGCCATCCCGGCGTGGCGGAGAAATCGCTTTTTTGTATTTTCTCGATCATGGATACGGCTTTTGTTTTCAGTTTTTGAATATCCTTATCGCTTCCAAGGAACGACATCTTGTTTCCGTCTTCAAGATAATAATACGTGAGCTTGGACGGCTGCTCCCCGAATAATTCTTGACACGCGATCTGATAGTACATCAGCTGATCCTTGTCGTCGCTCGTAAGCGACTCTTTTCCCGCGCCGGTCTTGTAGTCAATAATCTCAACCGTTCCATCGTCACACGCGTCCACCCTGTCTATCCGGCCCTTGATGGTATACAGATTCGGCGGCGTGCCGACCTTGATCGTAAAATCCCGTTCAAGCGCCTGGGGTTGCGGATGGGTTGCGCACACCTCTGCATGCACACGCTTGAGTATCTCGCGTCCACGCTCACGGTACTCATCCTTCTGGCGCTTGTCTGTGTACCATTCGTCAATCCACACCTCGTTATATATATCGAAAAGGTCGTCTAGGGAGGGAATCCTTTCACTAGCAGTATACGCCGACTCTCCCGTATTGAAAAGTGCGGGCTGATTCTTTGATGCAGTATCGTGAATTGTTTGAAAAAAACGCTGGAGTGTGAGATGGAGTGTCCGCCCAAAACTCAAGCTCGGTTTGCCAAAAACCGGTATCTTCAAAATAAACCCAAATTTATATTGCAGTGGACACTTGTCAAACGCGGCAAGCTGGGAATAGCTATAGACACCTGGTAGCTTGTAGGGGGCGGCTTGCTGAGGGGCAGTGACGTTCTTCATGCATCCTTCTTTGTCATCCCGGCGAAAGCCGGGATCCAACCCATACAGGGACGATGTGTCGGTACTGGATTCCCGCCTTCGCGGGAATGACATACTTTTCTCGTCATGTGCCTCTCCAACAACTCCCGCCTCATAGAGAAATCTCGATAACTTCTTCTTGCGAACACCGCCGACATCTTGCGATGAGGTAAAGTAAATACCCTCTTTCGCGCGGGTTAGCGCCACATAAAAAAGTCGACGTTCTTCTTCCAGGTGCGCGTCTCCCTGCGGGGAAATTTCTTTCAAAAGCGCTCTCGGTAATTCAATGGCATCCGCGCGCTCAGTTGTCGGGAATCGCCGATCGACCAAATTTACAATAAACACATGGCGAAACTCCAAGCCCTTTGCGCTGTGGCATGTCTGTATGTGCACGGCATCCGGACTGATGTCGTCGGCTTTTGGCACACTGCCTTGTTCTCCGGCCTCTTGCTCCATGGCAATGATCTCCAGAACGTCCGCAAGGCGCGCATCCGGTATGCCGCCAGCACATTCTCGTACCTTCTTATACAGCGCGTCGAGATACTTCAGTCCCGCGCGCTTCTCATCCGTGTCTGCGTCTTTCAGATAATCAAGCAAACCGGCATCGCGGACAATCGTCAAAAACACCTCGCTGGCGGGCTTGGTTCGCGCAAGGACGCTGTGCTTTTCAATACGCGCGACCACATCTCTGATGCTGGCTCTGTCTTCTTTACTGATATCGGAGATCACGTCACACTTCTGGCATGCCTCTATGAGTGAAAGACCCTGCTTGTGGGCATAGTGGGATAGCGCGATGAGCGTGGACGGCGCGAAGGAGCATGTCGGCATATTCAGGACTCGCCACAGCGCGGGACCGTCATGCGGACGCAATGCGACGGTACACATCGCGAAGATATCCATAACAATCGGTTTTGTATAGAGGCCTTTAAGCGCGACCACATAATACGGAATACCAACACTGCCAGCATACCGACCGAATGATTGCGCCATATCATTCGCGCGGACCAAAATAGAAAAATCGCTCCATTGCAGTGTCGAATCATGTTCTTTGAGAGTACGAATTTTTTGGATGACGGCTTCCTGCTCATCGTCAAGTGTCGCACAATGAATATGTTCAATCGTGCCGGGGAGAGCATGGTTTGCCCGCAATCGCTTTGAAAGCACTTCCCTCTCATTTACGAAATCCCCGTTAGGGCATTTCTTCCTCGGGGCCGGATATTTTTCTGCTGAAAAATTCCTTAAACTCGCCCCGTCGGGCTCCGTATGCCGTGGCAGAGAAACACCCAAACGGGGATTTCGCCGATCTGCCAGATTATTGTTGTTTAATTGCCACTCAAGGCGATCGGGATTATTCAGCTGTATAAATTGGTACGCGCAATCCAAGATATTTTGGCATGACCGATAATTTTGCGTCAAAAATACTTCCCTGCTCTGCGGGTAATCCTTTTTGAACTGGATAATGTTGTGATAAGACGCGCCGCGAAACATAAAGACGGCCTGGTCGTCGTCACCCACGACCGTGATATTATTCTTCGGCGCGGCAATAAGCTTGACGATCTCGTACTGAA
Source organism: uncultured Gammaproteobacteria bacterium (assembly GCA_964370875.1). GTDB lineage: Bacteria > Patescibacteriota > Patescibacteriia > JACQRZ01 > JACQRZ01 > JACQWH01. Next base: position 2,665 of record CAYJLM010000099.1, read on the forward strand.
TCCAGTTCGTATCCTGAAACTCATCGACAAGAATATACGCAAATTGCCTTCGATAGTGTTCGAGAATAGCCGGTCTATTGATAAATAGCTCGCGGGTATACACAAGCAAGTCGCCAAAATCAAGCCCGCCGTTCTCAAGGAGGAGCTGTTGATAGACGTGATACGCACTTGCGATCTCCTCTGCGCGTTTCACTTCATCTTCATGAAGTATGGTTGATTTTTCCGCGTCCTTGCTCAACCGGAGTCCTTGCGCGTACCGGACATAATCCTCCGGCAAAACACCTTCATCCTTTGCCCGTGAAAAATGCTGCAAGAGCGCGTGGATAAACTTAGTTGGATTGCCAATCGGCCGATAGTAGTCAAGGTCGAATCGATCGAGATTTTTTCGTATCAACAGCCAGCTTGCGGTCGTATCAAACAGTTTGAACTCGTTAGGAATACCGATATCAAGCCCGTGTCGCTCCAATATGCGTTGACAGAAGGAATGAAATGTTGAAATCCACAGGTTGACGTACCCGTATGGCAGGATACGGTCAACGCGCTCTTCCATCTCCCCTGCCGCTTTTTCAGTAAAGGTAAGCGCCAGAATTTCTTCGGACTTGCATTTCCCCGATTCGATAAGCCACGCGATGCGCCGGGTGACCACGGTCGTCTTTCCGGTACCCGCGCCGGCAACAATCAACAGCGGCCCATCACTGTGCGTGACTGCCTGTTTCTGTTCATCGTTAAGATCAGCGAGAAGATTGCTTTGCTTGTCCATAGTAATAGGTTCTATAGACACACACTAGCAAATATTGTCCGAATAAAAAAGACCGCCGGCCCCCCCCTCAGTGAGCTGGGGTCCGGCACAAAAAAACAACAAAAAGTGATTGGGGCCATCTAATTATAGTGCCGTACCGCCCCATCAATGTAGAGCCTGGCTAGCACGAACGATATATTGCGGTTAAGGTCCCTCGGTGCGCAACGGCGACCCCGAAGGATAAGCTTCTTCAGAAGCCGAAGCTCCGCAATTTTCTCGCCCAGATCTGCCCGATCCCGTCGGACTCCTCTACCCCTTTTCTCGAAGTCAAGCAGGATGTCGATCTTGCCCAGAACTTTCCGGGCGGCCCGGATCTGCTCATTAATTTCTTTAATCACTTTCGCCTCCTGTGCGGGAAGGTATCATTGTTGTCTGGAAAAATCAACCCGTGAAACTAGAATGCAACACTGGGAAAAGGCACCATCTTTAAAATCAGTCCCGCCTCTTGAGATGAAATAATGTTTTTGTTGGTAAGAAGATTAACGAGCGCTCCTACTTTCTGATCCTCTGCACGCATCATAACTCCAAATGTTGTCTCTAGCTTGAGAGTATTCTTTTCCATGTGATCAATCATATCAGACCGAAGCTTTCCTAAATCCTCTTTTGTTGCCATGCCCTTTAAATCATCTTGTGTTGCCATTATCTTTTTTATTTCAGAAATCTCATAACGCAATTCTTCCTTGGTCGCCATGTGGTCAACAAGGAAATTCATAATGTCGTCGGTTGTCACGTCATTTTTCTTGTTGCTATCCTGCATAAAATATATCTATGAATAAATTAATTGTAGCGTATATGTTTCACCTGTCAAATACTATTGCACCGAGGAAAACATCGGGATAGCCAGATGCTGACGCAGTGTTTCGCCTGGCAAGAGATTTCCCTCGCGCCAGGACATTTCGGCACGCGCGCCGACAAACTGAGGTTCTGTCTCCGTTTGAAAACTCGACCCTACAAATACCGTATGCTTGCCAAATTTACTATCAAGCGTGTCAACGCTTTCAAACAACCGCGTCATCTTCTCAATCCCGAGATGGTCTCCAAAGAGGTCGAGTTGTGCCGATGCCTCGGTTGTCAGCTTCGACAAGACAACGCCGGTTGCGCGATATAAGTGTCGAGCATGGAACACGTCGCCAAATAGCTCCTGAAGCGTGTGAATGATTTTGTTGGGAAAGGCGGTTGCCTTTGAGAATTCCGTTTTAATGCCAAAATGCCTGAAATCCTGCGTGCGCAAAAAGAACGTTACCTCCCGCGCGGCCAATCCATGGCGTCGCGCGCGAATGCACGCATTCTCGATATTACGTGACAACTGCGAAAAAATATATTCTCGGTTGTCTGAGGGGGGCGTAAATGTTTTTACTTTCTGAATCGATCCTTTTGGTTTTTTATCTTCGCGTTCCAGCTCAAGTACTGGGATACTATTGAGCTCCTGCCAAATCTCAACGAATGGCTTGGCAAGCATATCGCGTACCCATCCCTCTCGCGCGTTCACGAAATCGAGCGCGGTGAATATGCCGTGCCGCTGAAGAAGGCCGGCAGTCTGGCCGCCAATACCCCAGACGCTCTCTATGGGAAGCTCTGCGAGAAAACGCGGGGCGACATGCGCCCCTATCACGGTAAGACCATTGGGCTTTTCCCATTTTGATCCCACCTTCGCAAGTACCTTCGTTGAGGCAAGACCGATAGAAAAGGTACAATCCAACTCTCTTGTAAGCTCCTCTTGAATGCGCCGCGCAATCTGCTCGTAGGGAATTCTTAAAGGCGCATCCATACCGGTAATATCGGCAAAGCACTCATCAATCCCATACTCCTCAACAGCCGATGTGTAGCGCCGGACAATTGTCATAAACCGCTGAGAAATCATACTATACATTTCGTAGTCAGACGGCAAGATAACAGCATCGGGGCATACCCGTAGAATCTCAAAAAGACGCATACCGCGCGTCACCCCTTTTCGCTTTGCCTCATAGCTCATCGACGAAGCAATCCCCCGCTCTTTTCCGGTGATCACGGGCTTGCCTTTGAGTTTTGGGTTTCGTGCTTGTTCACAGCTGGCGAAAAACGCATCGCCATCAATATGGAGTATTGCGCGTGTCATAGAGATTAAGGTCAATGGATTTAAGGATCAGTACTTACGAATGACGCCCTTGACGACCGCCGCAATCTTCAACTCGGCTCTTGGAACAAGAACGGGATATTTTTCGTTACCCGGACGCAAGACGACTTTCACTCCGTCGCGAACAAAATATTTCATCGTCCATTCGTGATCGATCTCGGCAATAACAATATCGCCCGACCGTGGCTGTACACCGCGCTCGGCAAGAACCATATCCCCCTCCATAATTCCCGCATCGATCATGGAGTCGCCGGTCACATTGAGTAAAAA
>CAYJLM010000100.1:0-2922 GCA_964370875.1 uncultured Gammaproteobacteria bacterium
CAACCCCGTACGAGGTTTTTAATTCACTATTGCGTTAGATTCTTGAGACTGCCTTTTCATAAAACCTATATTTGTTCCACGATTTGATCCGGTGAATAATCATTTGGATGCATCGACAATTATTCTCGGTGCGTTCCCCGTAAGGAGAACGGACGTTAGGGAAGCTGATCTCTGGGGAGCACACGTTCGTGCGCCTATTTTGAGTGCAGGCGAGGCATTGGATGGTTTTTCGTATGGGACACAAACAAGCGGACAGACATTTTACCGCAATGTGCTGATTTACGAACCGCGACTGAACCAAGAATTTGAAACATCGGATACAGGAACAGACGAATTTATAGCGGATTCAAAAAAGATCCTCGCAAATCTTGAGATTATCCTCCCAAAAATTACTCCGAAGGAGAGAAAAGTACTTTTTGCCGGTATTGCTACTGCACTTGCGATAGAATATGAGAGGGATTATGAAGAGGTGTCCCGTGTCGCACTGGAAGAGACTATTGTCGTTCATGAAATGGGACATGTGCGCGATCACAGCGATCCGGAGTATCGCGCCGCATTTGCCCCATCGGCAACGACAGATCCGCTGAATATGTATGCTCACATCCAAGACGCAGCGGCCCACGAGGAGATTAACGGTATGTTGACAGAATTGCGATATGCCCCAAAGAAGAGGGCACTGAGCCTCGGGAAAATATTCGGATTTATCAGTGAGGGTGTGCAGCAAGACTTCGAACATGATCGAGCGGCGTGCTGGATTGTCGATCAAATGATTAATCTTGCTCAAGAGAATCCCGAAAGATATGGTGTGACAACTCCTCAAGCGAACACATTGCTGACCAAGAGCGAGCATGCTCTGTTGGCGCTTCCCATGATGCTCGCGCGATCCGGAGATATGGATCATCTTCTCGATGACGTAAAAAAGCTTCATCGTACGCCATATGATTCATTTGGCGAAGAGGGCATTGCGCACTTTCGCGCAATGGTTCGATCTCAAGACCAGGGATTGCCAATAGCTCAAATTGGCTTAGCGCTTACAGCTATTGGTGGAGTCGCGTTTACGGTTAAATCGATATATGATAAATATGTTGAGTCGAAAAAGGATTCAGAGGATATCCGTTCACTTGAGCAGGATATTCGGACGGCTTTTGGCGAAGATCATGCCAAGGAAGCAAATGTAATTCTTACAGATTTTCAAATAGGGATAGAGGAAAAAAAAGTTGATAGGGCAGTTCGGGAAAAAGCATATACTCAATTTGTTGACCGCTGTAGAGAAAATCCGGAATTAATAAAGACGCTCTCTCGGGTGAAGCAAATTCTTGGGCGGACTGATTAGAGCTCTTTATGAAACGAGCGATAATCGTTCACTGTTGGGGCGGGTATCCGGAGTATTGCTGGTATCCGTGGGTTAAGCGTGAGCTTGAAAAAAAGGGGATTGAAGTTTTTGTACCTGCAGGTTGTCGATGTGATTCTTAGAGCAATATAAGCATGGAAACGCGCATCTGCCGCATCAGCGGAAAACAATTTACAATTTCCGATCAAGAGAAAAGAATGTATGAACAGTGGGACATTCCTCTGTCCGATATTTCTCCGATGGAGCGTTTACGCGCAGCCAGCGCGTATTGGAACACATTCAATCTCTATTGGACAAAGGATGCGCGTACCGGAGACAGCGCATGCTCACGAATTTTGATCCACAGCACTTCCCGATCATTTATGATGGGTCGTATTGGATGAGCGCCGATTTTGACCCGCGCGAATACGGGCGCGACATTGATTTCAACCGTCCATTCTTCGAACAGTGGCATGAGCTGTTTTCCGCGGTTCCCAAACCAAATTTGAACCTGATTCGCTGCGAGGATTGTGATTACTGCAATTATTCCATAGGATGCAAATACTGTTATCTTACGTTTAACTCATTGGAGTCGGAAAACGTTCATTATTCTTCGTTGGCATTCTATTGTCGAGATGGCTTAGAGTTGTTTGGATGCACACGTTGCGAGTTATGTTTTCATTGCATCAGAAGCGAGGACTGCTATCGAGCGCTGTTTGTTGATTTTTCCGCTCGCTGTACCGATTCAGCGTTTCTTGATAACTGCCAGGATTGCGAGTCGTGCTATCAATGTTGCAATATACGCAATAAACAGTATTGCATTCAGAACAAACAGTATACGAAAGAAGAATATACTAAGATTATTGAACGAATAGATTTGCAGTCCTTTCGCGTTCTTGAAGAAGAGAACGCAAAATGGTATCGGTTTTTAGTGGACCAGCCCCTGCGCGCCGAGCGGATGGAGAACTGCGAAAATTCTGATGGTACTGTTTTGAGCAACTGCAAGGATTGCCGCGATTGTTTTAATCTTCAGGATGGCGAAAATAACGTCAATTCTTACGGCCGGCAACTCTACGATTCTTGTGATACGAGCGGATGGGAGGGGTCACACCGCTTGTTGCATGGCAATGGAATACTGTCGAGTCGTGACATATTGTTTTCCGCAATCGTTGAACATTCGTTTTCTGTAGAATACTCGATGTCCATGTTCCAGTCACACGATTGCTTTGGTTGCTACGGGTTACGTAAAAGCGAATACTGTATTTTGAATAAACAGTATCCAAAAGAAGAATATGAAAAATTGCGAGCGCGCATTATCGACCACATGAAGCAAACGGGCGAGTGGGGACGGCAATGGCCACTGTCGATGAGTCCCTTTTACTACGATGACGAAGCGGCTCTTTTTTTCCCGATCGATGATGAGCTTGCAAAAAAATTAGGAGCACGGCGCCGCGATCAGCAGATTCCACCCGATGAGGGGATACCCGCAGATCGTATTCCCGATCATCTCGATCAGTTCGACGATCAATTATACAATCAAACATTTCACTGCATGAAAACAAAGCGGCCGTTTAAGATTACCGCGCAAGAGC
>CAYJLM010000100.1:2932-5750 GCA_964370875.1 uncultured Gammaproteobacteria bacterium
AGGCGGCTTGAAGATGAGTATAGGTTTGTTTTTATCATCCCGCACGAAGCGCACTGCGCCGTGTGCTCGAAAAAGACCTCATCACTGATTGAGCCAAATGAAACCGTCCGGCCGCTGTGGTGTGATGCGTGTTATATCCGTGAATTTGGACAGTAAGCTATGGGTGAGATGCCGTTTTCTCGTAAATTTGCTATAATAATTCGACAAAGGTCGAATGTTATTATTCTCTAAAAAAATCCTATGCTAAAAACAACCATATCAAGTTTTTCGTTGGCGGCATTGCTTTTGACGGGCGTGCCTGTCTTTGCAGAGGAAACAGCAACGCCGGCACCAACGTCAGTCACTGCCCCTGCAAAAAGTAGCGGTGCTTCTGACTGTATGAAGAAGGCGACAGATAAAAAGAACACAGCCATGAAAGCGGCGGAACAGGCATACAAGACCGCGAAGAACACAAAGGATAAAGCAAAAATGAAGGCAGCGCAAAATGAGCGCAAGAAAGCGCAGAAAAATGCGCAGGCCATGTTTGAAAAAGATCGCAAGGCATGTACCGCAATGACTCCGGCAAAGAAAAAAGAGGACGAAAAAAAGAAACCAGAAGCCCCAAAGGGCCTTGAGCAATTAATCGCCGCTCTTCAGGAAAAATTAAAAGTACTCGAGGCAAAGATTGCCGCGCTTGAGTCGCTTATCAATCCAAAGTCGGCAACCGTAACACTTTCAGCGCAGAACAATTCCGGCGAGTCCGGCACCGCAACGCTCAAAGAAGATAGCGGAAAAGTGAAAGTGACACTCGATCTGACAGGTGCGCCTGCGGATGTCATGCAGCCCGCGCATATTCATATGGGTAGCTGTGCAACTCTCGGAGCGGTAAAATATCCTCTTACATTCCCAACGAATGGCAAGTCGGAGACGCTTCTTGACGTAAAGTGGACAGATTTGAAGGCGGGACTTCCACTCGCACTGAATGTTCACAAATCACCGGCCGAATCCACAGTCTATGTGGCATGCGGCGATCTGAGCTTGTAAAGGTGATTGTGTAAGATAAAAATAACTAAAAAGCATCCGGCCATTCCGCCGGATGTTTTTTATGCTTGACAGGCCGATACATGAATTCTATAATAATTCTATAAGAATTCTGTACTTTTATTATATGCGCCAAAAACTTTTTCAGCGGGAAGAATTTGCAAGTATTCAGGAGATTCAGGCCGGAACATCGAAGCTTCTTAAAGGGGCTGAAGCGCGCGGATCATTTATCCGCGTTCTCAAAAGTAGCAAACCGATTGGAGTTCTTATGCCGAATTCAACATTCGACAGTCTTACAGAGGATCTCCTTGCGTTTTCAACTCCTTCATATCTGACAAACATAAAAAAAGCTCGTAGCGAAAGGAGACGATATTCTTCCAGGGAGGCAAAAAAAATGCTTGGTCTTTAGCATATGGAATATTATTTTAAGGCCAGCGCATTAAAACAGCTGAAAAAATTGCCGCGTGATATTCAAATTCGAGCTATCAAAAAACTTGATTTTTTTTGCTCGCAAGATGATCCAATAGAATTTGCTGAGTCACTCGTCCGGAGTGAGCTTGGCTCTTATCGCTTTCGTATAGGAGATTACCGGGTGATTTTTGATCTTGAAGATGATGGTATTATGATCCTTCTCGTCGGGCATCGCCGAGATATTTATCGGTGAAGAGTCACAATCTATGTCAGAAACATATAAAAAATCCGTACAACAGGTCGATATAGTAGCACCAGTGACGGCAGATATGTCGGGACATTCGTGGCATGATACTGAGCGCCAGGAATATCATCTCGAGCCGGGACAGATCCGTTATCTATACCTCTGGGTCCATCCGCAGTGGGATGTGCCATGGACCGACCACGGTGTTGATCAAGAGATCGAGGTCTATAAAAAATTTATTGACGACTTAAAAAATGCTCCACGCGCCGCACTGGTTCAGGTTGCCGACCAGGCGCGCCAAGATTATCAGCAGAATCCCGTATATGCTCGTTTCATAGAACAACTAAAAGTACTTGACGAGTATGCCGTGCAGCACCTTGGTGAGCGTTATGTTGTATGGAATGAATCGCGCTTTTTTGATGCTCGGAAGCAGGAGCATGTCAGCCGGCTTGCTGAACGATTGAAGCTTATTGAATCACAGCAGAAAGAATTTGTTCTCAAAAAAGAACGGGATATGGCAGAAGAACCAAAGTTTTTGGCACGAATCTCTGTATTTGGCAAGGATAAGGGGGAGTGTTCCGTACATCAAGCAACTGCTTGCAAGCTCCATAATCTTGCATCGGTCGTACGGTTCTACTATTCCGAAACACCGGAAGGAATTACGCCTCCAACGAAAAAGAATCCTTTTCCCGAGGATAGAGAGTCACAGTACGTGTTTGATAGAGGGTAGAGCTTGCTGTGTAAAAGAATTAAGTATTCACCGGATAATTGGGTCCGGTGTTGTTTTTTCTTGACAGGTGAACGATTGTTCACTATACTAATAATACGCAATGAATGATTCATAATTTTCACCCCGTATATGAAGGAAGCAGTAGCAAAAATTCGTCGGTTCTATCAGAAAAAGAAACGTATGCCGAGCTTTTCTGAGGTCGCGGAATTGGTTGGGTACAAGTCAAAAAATGCGGCATCAAAGCTTGTGGATAAGTTGATTGAGATGGAACTGCTCGCAAAGGACGATCAGGGGAAGCTGCTGCCCGGGCGTGCGTTTCGCGGGGTTCATGTATTGGGAACCGTCGCTGCCGGATTTCCATCACCGGCTGAAGAAGAGCTGTGCGATACGTTGTCCCTGGATGAGTTCTTGGT
>CAYJLM010000101.1:0-5725 GCA_964370875.1 uncultured Gammaproteobacteria bacterium
ACGCGGGTTCGATTCCCGCCCAGGCCTATACTATCCTATCAAGCAATGGCACACGAGAAATTCATGATTATCGATGGCAATGCGCTTCTGCACAGGGCGTGGCACGCACTGCCACCACTCACCACACAGAAGGGTGAAATCGTGAACGCAGTCTATGGATTTATTCAAATACTTTTTAAAGCATTTAAGGAACTGGAACCCACGTATTGTGTCGTGACGTTTGACCGGCGAGGGCCGACCTTTCGGCACAAGCAGTATGCCGAGTACAAAGCAACGCGCGTAAAGCAGCCCGACGAGCTTTACGCGCAGATAGATAGAATAAAGGAAATACTCGGATGCTTGAATATTCCAATTTTTGAAAAAGATGGGTTCGAAGCGGATGACATTATCGCGACGCTCTCAAAAAAGATTGCCCAATCAAACCCGGATATTGATAAAATTATTGTTACGGGTGACATGGACACGCTCCAGCTTGTCGATGAGCATACGCGCGTTTTTGCTCCGCGCAAAGGAATCACCGACACGGTCCTTTTTGATGTGTCGGCAGTCCGAGAGAAATATGACGGACTCGAGCCCGTCGATTTGACGTTCTACAAAGCACTGCGAGGCGACCCCTCAGACAATATCCCCGGTATAAAAGGGATCGGAGAAAAGACCGCCATTGAGATTGTAAAGGCGCTCAAAATGCCTCAACATCTTATCGCGTGGATTGAACACGGCGAATATGAGGATGAGGCGGTCGTGCTCAGAGAGAAAGTCCAAGCGCTTTTAAAGGAGCAGTTTGATGCATTTGTTATCGCGCATGATCTCGTATCGCTCCGTTCAGATGTTCCCATTGATGTTGACGTCTCATCCGCGCGTCTTGGCAATACAAACAGCTCGGCGCTTGTGGCGCTCCTGCAAGAGCTTGAGTTCAAGTCACTCCTTCCCCGACTGAAGGAATTGCCCAATATCGGCTTTGAAAATTTTGATAGCGCGCGAGGAGAAGCCCGCCCTGAACACCGACAGCACTATCAACTATTGAATGCTGACACGGCGGTTGAGGATTTTTTAACGGAATTATCAAAGCAAAAAATATGCGCAATTGACACCGAGACAACAAGTCTCGATGCTCTGAACGCGGATCTTCTTGGTATTTCACTTTCTTTCAAAGAGGGGCAGGGGGCATATATCCCCTGGCCGTCATGTAGTGATGCGAATAAAAAGCGCATCAAGGAGTTGCTTGAAGATGGGGCGCTAAAAAAAACGGGACACAATATAAAGTACGACCTGCATGTACTGCGCAATGCCGGCATCGCGCTGAACGGCATTGATTTTGACAGTATGGTGGGCGCGTATGTACTGAATCCCGGCGGGCGTTCGTACAGCCTAGATACGCTGAGCTTCAATGAATTTGGCTACCAGAAGATCTCGATTGAGTCACTTATTGGCACCGGGAAAAAACAAACCTCCATGGCTGACGTCGATGTTGAGAGGGTGGCGCCGTATGCGTCCGAGGACGCGGACTTTGCCTGGCGTCTCTACGAATGTTTTTCCAGGCGACTAAAAGAGGATGCGCTTTTTGATCTCTGTCAGCGACTTGAGATCCCGCTCATATCTGTCCTTGCGCGCATGGAGCGATACGGCGTGAAGATAGACACTACTTTTCTTGAAAAGCTTTCAAAGAATCTGCACGCGGAACTCGACGCGCTGGAAAAAAAGATATATGAACATGCCGGTCATGAGTTCAATATCAACTCTCCTCAGCAACTCAAGAAAATTTTATTTGAAGAACTGGCGCTCTCCGGACCAAAATTAAAAAAAGGAAAAACGGGTATTTCCACGGCTGCGTCCGAGCTGGAGAAGCTTCGCGGCCTCCATCCTGTTATCGATAGCATTTTGGAATATCGTGAGCGCACTAAGCTCGCGAACACATACGTTGACGTACTACCGACGCTTGTTGATAGAAAAGACGGCCGCGTTCACACGTCATTCAATCAAACAATTGCTGCAACGGGGCGACTCTCATCCTCTAATCCGAATTTTCAAAACATCCCGATTCGTGAAGCGCTTGGCAGGGAAATTCGCAAAGGCATTATTGCCGAAAATGGGAATATTTTGCTCGCTGCAGATTATTCTCAGCTCGAGCTAAGGATCGTGGCGTCGTTTGCCAAGGACAAAGCGATGCTCGATGTATTCCAAAAAGGTGGCGACATTCACACACAGACGGCGGCTGCCGTGCAGGGTGTCTCTCCCGAAGAGGTGACGAGCGACATGCGACGCGCTGCAAAGGAGGTGAATTTTGGCATCATCTACGGCATGGGCGCACACGGGTTGTCGCAAGCCACCGGCATGCGCGTTGAGGAGGCGCGTGATTTTATCGAACGATATTTTACGGTCTATCCGGGGATCTCGGAGTATATGGAATCTACACTCGCGAGCGCGCGAAAGATGGGATACGTTGAAACGCTTTTTGGCAGGCGACGATATGTTTCTGAGCTTTCATCAAACGTATTTCAGGTGCGTAGTGCCGCGGAGCGCGCCGCAATCAATATGCCCATTCAGGGGACTGGCGCGGATATCATCAAGCTCGCGATGATCGAGATTGATAAAAAATTACAAACAGGAAATTTTGCCGGTGTAAAGATGCTCCTTCAGGTGCACGATGAGCTGGTGTTTGAGCTACCTGAAGTGCGCATACAGGAAGTTGCGAATATGGTAAAAGAAGAGATGGAGAATGTTGTGCAACTTGCGGCGCCGCTTGTTGTGGACGTGAAAGTGGGATACAATTGGGGAGAAATGAAAAAGATATGATCATTGACGGAAAGAAAATAGCAGAAGATTTGAGAGACGAGATAAAAAAGAAGTCCCAACGCATGCGTGTGCGTCCGGGATTTGCCGCCGTGCTTGTCGGAGCAGATCCTGCATCGGTGCTGTATGTCGAGCGAAAGGGGCAGATGGCGCAAGAGCTCGGATTCTACTTTAAAAAAATCCAGCTTCCGGCCACGGCATCGCAGAAGAAAGTTATCAGTGTTCTTGATGTGCTTTCACGGGATCCGAAGATTCATGGAATTATTTTGCAAGTTCCACTGCCATCCCATATTGCGCTCGATGAGGTTGCACACCATATCGATTATCGAAAAGATATTGATTGTTTCCATCCCGACAATCTCGCAAAACTTTTTTTGAATAAACCGACCGTTGTTCCACCAACTCCGGAGGCGGTGGTGCGCTTGATTCAATCGACCGGGTGTCGGCTTGATGCGTCGCATGTTGTTGTTATTGGCGACGGTTTCTTTGCGCGGCAGATCAGCGCGCATTGTCTCAATCAGGGATCTGTGGTGACGCTCGCGCCGAGCAAAACAGAAAAACTGTCACTATTAACACGCACCGCTGACGTTGTGATTACCGCGGTTGGACTGCCAAAATTTTTGATGGGTGCAATGATAAGGAAGGGCGCGGTAGTTATTGATGTCGGTATCACAAAACTTGGGAAAAAAGTTGTTGGAGATGTAGAGGGCGCGTCAGTATCAAAAAAAGCACGCGCATATTCGCCAGTTCCCGGCGGAGTCGGTCCGCTGACTGTCGCGGTGCTCATGGAGAATGTCTTGAAGGCAGTGAGGCAGACCGGCAAAGAGCATTGACGAAACAGTACCGACCCTATACCCTGTACTTTGTGATGGGGGGTTAGTTTATCGGTAGAACGGTGGTCTCCAAAACCACTAAGAGAGGTTCGATTCCTCTACCCCCCGCCAGAGAAAATCAATTAAAACAAAAACCTCGCGAAATCGCGAGGTTTTTGTTTTTGGCAGAAGAATAATTTATTTCTGCGTGTCAGTATTTGCTTTCTCGTCTGTTGGTGCAGGCGCGGCGCCCTTCAGCTCGGCGAGCTTGTCCTTGACTGTCTTGTTCTCCTTGTCGTATTGGAGAATTTGTTCGAGTGCTTTAATTGCTTCGTCCTTGTTGCCTTTGTCTGCCTGCAAGAGCGAGTAGTTCCAGAGCGCAAGGGCATAGTTGGGGCGCAAGGTAAATGCCGCCTTGAACGCGCTTGAAGCGCGATCCTTTTCTGACAGACTGGCGTATGCGAGTCCTGTCATGTAAAACAGGCTTTCGTCAGCCGAGCGCAATGGCGCAAGACGCGCATTGAGCACCGCTGCCGTATCGAGCTCCTTTAGCGCCTCGTCCTTCTTCCCCTGTTCTGCGAGAATTGTTGCGAGGTGGAAGTGTGCCGGCGCAAAGTCGGGCTTTAGATCAAGCGCTTCTTTCAAATATTTTTCTGCCACTTCAAGTGCCTTCTTTACTGCGTCAGTCTCTTTTGTTTTTGTTTCTTCGCTGGCCTTTTCGTTTTGTGCTCGCTGCTTATGCAGAACAGCTTCATCAATGTACATGCGCCCAAGGTCAAAGCGTACTTGTGGATTTGTTGGATCAAGCGCAATCGCTTTTGCGTATGTGTCGGCGGCAAGTTTTACCGCGTCGGACGTAAATGGCAGAAGTGATTGGTAGGTTCCGGCGGCATTAAGAAGGTTTCGTACGTCTTTCGGGCTCAATGCCACCGCGCTGTTGGCAGCCGCAACCGCCTGGGATGGAAGTGACTGAAGCGCGGCAGTTGCGTCTTCTTGTGTTTTTGCTGAGCCGATAAGGCGAGACAGCTTCACGAGTAATGCCTGGCTTAGGGTGCGTGGATAGAGGTTGTTGCGAGGATCTATCTGAATTGCGTTCGCAACGGCTCGGATAACCGTGTCAGTTGATTCTATTGATACGGCCTCACCTTTTTTCTGTGACTCAAGCGAAATTTTTCGGTCAGTGAGCAGTGCGTCTGCAAATGCGAGATCCGCGCTATACCGTGTGCCGGCAAAAAAGATACCCACGGCTCCAAGCGCTACAAGCGTGTAGAGCACAAGGGATGAGAGAATAACAAAACGATTTGATTGGCCGCCCATGACTTCTTTTCCGGTACGCGCAGTATACGCATAGATCAGGGCAATCAAAAACCACCACACAAATGTGAGAGTCATGTTCGATGGCTTGAATACTGCCGCGACACCCATGCTCGCAAGTGCCGCCACTATCCCCAGTAATACCAGAGAGTCATCGTTCAGGTCGCTTTTCTTCAAGGAAATAAGAACTTGCCAGAACAGCAAGACAGCCATGAGAAGGATTGCAATAAGTCCTACAAAACCCGTTGCTGCGATTTTTGTGAGAAGATATGAGCTTGACTGGTCAAAGCGCGCGGTCCAGAGCTCAAAAAGATTTGCGCTATTCATTTCTTTTGGACGGAATTGGGTGTAGCTGGCAAAGAAGTTGCCGGGCCCAAAGCCAAATGCCGGCGAGCTTTTCAGTGTATTGAGCGTGATGTCAAAGCTTGTTTGCAGTGAAGGTGTTGCAACAAGCGGCAATGTGACAAATCGTGGCGGACTGACAAACATCAATGTGATCGAAAATACGATCATAAATGATGGCAGGATGAGCCAGCTCACTTTTTGATTTTCCGGAAGCTTTAGGTAAAGCGCCGCAAGCGAAATGACCAAACCGACAGCGAGGGAGAGCCAGAGCGTGGCGTCATTGAAAATAATGAGGAGAATGAGGTGAAGTGCCGTAAAGAGCGCAAGGAGCGTAACAAGCACTGTCTTCTGTTTGTTGCTTGAAAGCGAGAGGCGGATAATCTCGGTGGTTGCCAATACAAGCGTTGCAACGGCAAGAACCCCCCACAAACTAAAGAGTCCGACCGTATTGAACGATGTTGTCT
>CAYJLM010000102.1:0-1659 GCA_964370875.1 uncultured Gammaproteobacteria bacterium
ATACATTCTACGGGCACTATCGTCGCTACAAAAAATGTGAACTGGATGCACTTCTTGTTTCGTGCGATTTTACCCCAGTGCTCTGGTGGGATTTTACTTTTCCATTTTTTTGGATCATGAGGCGCGCCTATTTTTTCTTGATACGCAAACCCAAGGTATCTGAAGAAGACAAGGAGAAGAACACAAAAAAAAGCTCAACGGTTAATTTTTGGTCACTCCCAACCACAGGAGGCATATTTAATCCTCATTTTTTCTTGTGGACTATACTGTACAACATTCAATTTGGTTTTTTTAAAACATGGATTTCTTCCGGGCACGAAGCATTTGTCTTGGTTAGGAAAAATATTCGGAAAAAAAAGGAGGCGAACGTATGAATGTTTCGCAGTATAATAAAAAAAATGTTTTGGTCCGGAGTATTGTGTTTGTTCTCGATCATGTTTGGCTCTTTGCTTTCTTGGCATTTCTTTTTGCGCTTGCACTTACGCATACCGTACTTCCAGCCGGGGAGCAACAATTTTCATATCTCGCTCAATCGTTTCTCCATGGACGGCTTTTTTTCCTCGAACAGCCGGGTTCGTGGGCTGATACAGCATTATTTCAAGGGCACTATTATTGGCCTCTTGGCCCATTTCCGGCGATTTTTATTCTGCCCTTTGTCCTGCTTTGGAATATGACAGGACATTTTTTTTATCAGGGGTACGCCCTCTTCTTTATCACCTTAGCGGTTTTTTTTATCTGGTATAGTATCGCGCGACATCGAACTTTTTCTGCGCGCGACTCACTGATCATCGCCGCCTCGTTCTGTTTCGGTTCCGGATATATTCTCGCCGCATCCTCTCAATGGAGCTGGTATTTTGCCCAGGCAGTAGCCGTTTTACTTTTAAGTGCGGCGTTACTGGAGCACGGAACTCGTAAGCGCTACTGGGTTATTGGGATTTTAATGGCGTTGGTTACCGCCACACGTATTACCGTCGGCGTTGGCGCACTTTTTTTTGTGCTCGAGGCGTTTTTTAATTCAGAAGAATCTTTTAGAAGAAGGGCGAGAAACGCATTTTTTATTTTAGTGCCGATGGCCCTTGTTTTTATTGTCCTCGCTTTCTACAACTACGCCCGTTTTGGAAATTTTTTTGAGCAGGGGTATATCTTCCAGCAGCTTGCTTTTGAGCCTATAAAGAAGGCGTGTTCATATGGCATCATAAGCGTCATGCATATTCCCGCCAATGTGTACTATCTATTTTTTTCCTCTCCTAGCCCAGTTTTTCTCGATTCACTATCGCGTGTTCTTACCTTTCCGTACATTAAGCCTGATCCATGGGGAATGAGCATCTTTATCACGTCTCCGTATCTTGTGATCCTTCTTTTCTCTCGCCTGAGTACCCGCACCTCAAAATTACTTACGCTAACTATCGGGTGTATGCTGATTCCCATCCTTCTTTATTGCGGAATCGGCTATCGTCAGTATGGCTATCGGTATGCGCTCGATTTCTTCCCATTATTATTTTTGCTATTCATTGCAGAGTATTCATTGAAGAGGGGGGAGCTTTCTCGAATGATGCGAGTCGTTCTTTTTGGCAGCATTTGTATTAATGTCTATTTGTTTAGCGTTTTCCTACTCGCAAGATAACTGCAAAAGAATATGTCTGCGTGTATTATTTTTAA